>JAFZLQ010000044.1 GCA_017551425.1 Bacteroidales bacterium
AGATTCCAAGCTGGAGCGAGCCATGGACGCCCTGCAGTGCCCTCCGCCGGATGCGAGTGTGGCCACCCTTTCCGGGGGTGAGCGCCGCCGCGTCGCCCTCTGCCGCCTGCTTCTCCGCCAGCCGGACGTCCTCCTGCTGGACGAGCCCACCAACCATCTGGACACCGAGAGCATCCAGTGGCTGGAAGCCCACCTGAAGCAGTATAAGGGAACCGTCATCGCCGTAACCCACGACCGCTATTTCCTGGACAACGTTGCAGGTTGGATACTTGAACTAGACCGCGGCGAGGGCATACCCTGGAAGGGCAACTACTCCGGCTGGCTTGAGCAGAAGAGCAAGCGCCTGGCCATGGAGGAGAAGCAGGAGAGCAAGCGTCGCAAGACGCTGGAGCGCGAGCTGGAATGGGTGCGCATGGCTCCCAGGGCCCGCCAGGCCAAGCAGAAGGCGCGTCTGGGTGCATACGAGAAGATGGCTTCCGCAGATACCAAGGAGAAAGAGGCCAACCTCGAAATCTACATCCCCAACGGTCCGCACCTCGGCAATAAGGTCATCGAATTCAAAGACGTCAGCAAGGCTTACGGGGACAAACTGCTGTTCGAGCACCTCAGCTTCGAGCTCCCTCCCGCAGGCATAGTGGGCGTCATCGGCCCCAACGGCGCAGGCAAGACAACGCTGTTCCGCCTCATCATGGGCATTGAGAAGCCGGATAGCGGCAGCATAGAGATAGGAGACACCGTGAAGCTCGCCTACGTGGACCAGCAGCACAAGAGCATCGACCCGGACCTCACTGTGTATGAGACAATTGCGGGCAATTCGGAATGGATTCGCCTGGGCAATCGCGACATCAACGCCCGTTCCTGGGTCAGCCGCTTCAATTTCTCCGGGGCCGACCAGGAAAAGAAGTGCGGCGTGCTCTCCGGAGGCGAGCGAAACCGCCTGCATCTGGCACTCACGCTGAAGGACGAAGGCAACGTACTGCTCCTGGACGAACCTACCAACGACGTGGATGTGAACACCATACGCGCCCTTGAGGAAGGTCTCGACGGCTTCGCGGGCTGCGCGGTGGTAGTGTCCCACGACCGCTGGTTCCTGGACCGCATCGCCACCCACATCCTCGCATTCGAGGGAGACAGCCAGGTCTATTTCTTCGAAGGCGGCTACTCCGAATACGAAGAAAACAGGAAGGCCCGCCTGGGAACGGAAGAGCCCAAGCGCTTCAAGTACAAGAAACTTATGGAATAATTTCATATATTTGCAAGGTTATGAAGAATCTTGTCATTATCCCCACCTACAACGAGGTAGAGAATGCAGAGAAGATAATCAGGGCCGTCCTGGCTCTGCCGGAGGGCTTTGAGATTCTCATAATCGACGACGGCTCCCCGGACGGCACCGCCGCCGTGGTAAAGGGCCTGCAGAAGGAGTTCGACGGCCGTCTGCACCTGCTGGAGCGCAGCGGCAAGCTCGGCCTGGGTACGGCTTACCTGACAGGCTTCAAATGGGCTCTGGAACGCGGATACGACTATATCTTCGAGATGGACGCCGATTTCTCCCATGCGCCGTCAGACCTGCCGCGCCTTCTGGGAGCCTGCACCGGCGGGGCGGACCTCGCGATCGGTTCCCGCTACTGCAACGGGGTGAGCGTGGTCAACTGGCCCATCGGGCGTATCCTCATATCCTATTTCGCATCGGTTTACGTACGCAAGATGCTGGGCTTCAAGATTTACGACAGCACCGCAGGCTTCCTATGCTACAGCCGCAAGGTCCTGGAAACCATAGACCTTGACGCCGTGCGCATGAAGGGATACGGATTCCAGATAGAGATGAAATATACCGCCCACAGGCTCGGCTTCAGGATTGCCGAGGTCCCGGTCATCTTCGTCAACCGCAAGGAGGGAACCTCAAAGATGTCCGGCGGCATCTTCGGCGAGGCCTTCTGGGGCGTCATCAAGCTGCGTTTCAGAAAGTTCCACAAGAAGTGAAAGAGATATACCTCAGGCAGATAGCTGCCACTGTCGGAGCAAAGGTCTGGCAGATTGAGAATTGCGCCGACATGTTCGCCGACGGCGACACCATCCCCTTCATCAGCCGCTACCGCAAGGAGAAGACCGGCGGCATGGACGACGCAACCATAGCGGAGGTCAAGCACTGGATAGACGTCTTCTCCGATATGGAAAAGCGCAAGGAGACCATACTCAAGACCATAGAAGAGGCAGGCGCCCTGGACGACGCCCTCCGCGAACGCATAGAGAACTGCGTGAGCGCCACCGAGCTGGAGGACATCTACCTGCCGTGGCGTCCAAAACGCCGCACGCGCGCCACTGTGGCCAGGGAACTCGGCCTGGAGCCGCTGGCGGACATGATGTGGAACCTCCGCACCCGCGACCCGCTTCAGAGCGCCCGCGCCTTCGTGAAAGGTTCCCCAGCACTCAAGGGCAAGGCCGGAGCGGAAGACGCGGAAGCCGCGCTTGCCGGCGCCCGAGACATCATAGCCGAGCGCCTGAGCGAGACGGCCGCCATAAGGTCTGACCTGCGTGCCGTTTTCCGCACCCGCAGGCTCGAGTCCAAGGCAACCAAAGCCGCATCCGGCAATCCCGACGCGGCGAAATACCGCAGCTACTTCGACTTCAGGATGCCCCTCGACCGCATGCCGTCGCACAACCTGCTCGCCATACTCCGCGCAGAGAACGAGGGCTTCCTCTCGGTAGGGCTCGATTCAGACGCCGAAAAATGCGGCAAGAAGATATACTATGACTTCTGCCAGGCCCAGGGCTATCCCGGCGGAGCGCTCGCAGACCAGATACGCGAGGCGGTTGACGATTCCTTCAAGCGTCTCCTGGAGCCGTCGATCAGCGGCGAAGTCATTCGCGAGGCCAAGGAACGTGCAGACGTTGAATCCGTCAAGGTCTTCGGCGAGAACCTCCGCCAGCTCCTGCTCCAGCCCCCTGTGGGCCAGAAACGCACGATGGCAATCGACCCGGGATTCCGCAACGGCTGCAAGATTGCCTGCCTTGACGAGCAGGGCGGGCTGCTGTATCATACCATAATCTTCCCGCATCCGCCACAGAACGAGAAAGTCAAGGCGCTGACGGCTCTGCAGGGGATGCTGGAAAAGTACCGTATCGAGGCCATAGCCATAGGCAACGGCACCGCCTCGCGCGAGACCGAGGATTTCGTACGCAAGGTGCAGCTGCCGGAGGGATGCAAGGTCTGGACTGTGAGCGAAGACGGCGCTTCCATCTACAGTGCGTCCGAAACCGCCCGCGAGGAATTCCCGGACGAAGACGTGACCGTACGCGGCGCCGTGAGCATAGGGCGCAGGCTGATGGATCCGCTGTCCGAGCTTGTGAAGATAGACCCCAAGAACCTCGGCATAGGCCAGTACCAGCACGACGTGGACCAGAATCTCCTTCGGGAGAAGCTGGACAATACGGTTGAATCCTGCGTCAACGCGGTTGGCGTCAACCTCAATACAGCGTCTCCCTACCTGCTGCGCTACGTTGCCGGAATAGGGCCGTCGCTGGCCGCCGGAATCGTTGCCAGACGTGCGCAGAAAGGCCCTTTCAGCAGCAGGGAGGAGCTCCTTGACGTCCCGCGCCTGGGGCCCCGCGCTTTCAAGCAGTGCGCCGGTTTCCTGCGCATACGGGATGCCGCCAATCCGCTGGACGGCTCTGCCGTGCATCCCGAGTCATACCACATAGTCGATGAAATGGCGCGCTCGCTGGGCGTAAGCACGAGGGAACTCGTGGGCAATGCCGCCCTATGCGACCGCATAAGGCCTGAGGATTTCGTAAAAGGAGACGTAGGACTGCCCACGGTCAACGACATACTCAAGGAACTCCGCAAGCCCGGTCTTGACCCGCGCGAGCAGGCGTCCGAATTCGCCTTTGCAGACGACATCCACGACATCGAAGACCTCCGCACCGGAATGGAGCTGCCCGGGATAGTCACCAACATCACGGCATTCGGCGCTTTCATAGACATCGGCCTTCACGACAACGGTCTGCTGCACGTGAGCCAGATTGGCCCTCGCGGCACCGATCCGTCCAGGGTGGTAAAACTGCACCAGCACGTGCGGGTGCGCGTGCTGGCGGTAGATCTGGAGAGGGGCCGAATCAGCCTGGGGCTGGTGAAATAGCCTTTATCCGCAGTAGAAATACTCTTCCACGAGACGCCGCATGAGTTCGGGATCGCGACGGGCGGCCTCGTGCAGGTCTGAGTCGCCGTAGCGGCGGAGGCCCTTGAGGATACCGTCTATCATTCGCGGCTCGAACACCCCGCGCGCTTCGAATACGCCGCGCTGCTTCTCGAGGCAGTCTGCCGATTCTGCGCAGCAGGTGGGCAGGCAGTCCAGCGTGGCGAGGCGTGCTGCGTTCTCGCTCTTGTGGATGTCCATATCGACATACTTCTCGCGGGCTATGCGGAGAGCTTCCTCCTCCGGCATCTCAAGGCCGTAACGTGCTGCTACACAGAGACCTGCCATGAGCTGATAGATGTCTGCCGAGCAGTCGGGGGAACGCATTTCGAAGGTCTGCTTGCTGGTGGTGTCGCGGTCTGAAGACACAACCTGGGGATTGGCGGCGGAGCACATGTCTGTGCCGCTGGACCAGCCGAGGGGCACGCGTACGAGCGCGCTGCGGTTGCAATCGCCCCAGCAGACGTTGGTGGGCGCCTCCTGGTGAGGCACAAGGCGGAAGTATGAGGTGGGGTTCTTGTTTCCGAACGCGGTGATGGACGGTGCGAGGACCATCATGCCTGCGATGGCGCGGCGGGCGATGTCCGACAGCGAGCTGCCTTCGCCGAGGGTCACGTTGTGTCCGTCCTTCATGAGGCGCATGTGGATGTGCATGCCGCTGCCGGCCTTGCCCACGGTTATCTTGGGGGCGAAAGAGACGTCGAGACCCCACTGCCATGCAAGGTTGCGGATGACCCATTTGGCCAGCAGGAGCTGGTCTGCGGCGGTTTCCAGCGGGCAGGGGAGGAACTCTATCTCGTTCTGCTCGTACACCTTGCCGTCCAGGGTGAAGTTGCCCACCTCGCTGTGGCCGTACTTTATCTGGCCTCCCGTCTTGGCCACGTGGTCCATGCAGGCGCGGCGGAAATCGTTGAGCTTCGCGAAGGGCTCGCTCTCGTGGTAGCCGCGCTGGTCTGTGGCGGGGAAGAGGGGATCTGCATCTGTAATGACGTAGTACTCAAGTTCTCCCATGGCCTCGAAGGTGAGGCCAGTGCTGCGGCGGAACTCGTCTCCGGCGCGCATCAGGGTGGCGTACGGGGCGCATTCGAAAGGCTTGCCGCTCTTGGTGAAGAAACTGCAGAGGAAGCACAGGGTGGGTATCTCGGTGAACGGATCCACGAAGGCGGTGCGGTAACGCGGGATGACGTAAAGGTCTGAGTTGCCGGCCTCTATGAAAGAGGGGAAGAGGCTGGAGCCGTCCACCCTTTCTCCTTCCACGAGCACGGTTTCCGCATATGCGAGCGAGTTGACGGTGAAGTTGAGCGTCTTTACGCGGCCGTCTTCCGCCGGGTACATGAAGTCTATCATGCGGATTTCATTTGCGACTATGAAATCGAGCATGTCCTGCCATGTGAAAGTCGAAGGGTCTTTGCCCAGATATGCAACCACCTGGTTGGGGTTGAGCTGAAGAGTCTTGTCCATTATCAATCTATGTGGTTTGGGACAGCAAAATTAAACAATTTCTCGGAAACGCCGCATACCTGCGGTGGCAACTTCGTTGATAAATGTTACACCCGGGATGTGGCCGCCCAGGGCGGAGTCGGGATCTATGAGGAAGATGCGGCAGCCGGAGGGCGCGAACTGGTACAGGCTTGCGGCCGGATAGACCTGCAGCGAGGTGCCTACAATCACCAGGATGTCAGCCACCTGCACCAGGGCGGCAGCTTTCTCGAGGTTGGGGACGGCCTCTCCGAACCACACTATGTGCGGACGCAGCTGGCGCTTCCTGGGGCCTCCCGTTTCCCCTATGGCGACAGGCCTGTAGCCTATGTCCTGTACGAACTTTTCCGAGAAACCGTCGGCATAGGTGTAGCAGTCTTCCGGGCGCACCTTGGTGAGCTCGCCGTGAAGGTGCAGCACGCGGCTGCTGCCCGCCCTCTCGTGCAGGTTGTCCACGTTCTGCGTGACGACGCACACCTCAAAGCGGTCTTCGAGCTCCGCCACGATGCGGTGGGCCTCGTTGGGCTCGACGTTCTTGAGCTGGGCCCTGCGCTCGTTGTAAAAGTCAAGAACCTTTGCGGGATTGCGATGCCAGCCCTCCGGAGTGCATATTTCCTGCACGGGGACATTGTCCCACAATCCGTTACCGCCCCTGAAGGTGGAGATGCCGCTCTCGGCGCTGATGCCGGAGCCGCTGAGTACGACCAGATTTTTTTTTCTTCATAGTGTTCAAAGATAGTCACAATATTTGTTTGATTGAAATTTTTGGTTTATTATTGCATCGTTAAAGCTTTCAAACGCATATGAACGCAGACAACAAGAAAAGACACGTTATCAGCCAGGAGAACCTTCCTGCAGATATTGCAGCATTATTCAACGAGAAGTATCCCAAGGGTTTCTCGGATCTCCTGCCTGACCTCATCAAATACTCGCCGGGCATCAATCCCCGTACCGGCAAGCAGATCGAGCCGTTCTATGCCGTAACCATCGAGACAGACTCAGACATCTACCTCGTAAAGATCAAGGTAGATATAGACAACCCGGAAGACGTTGAGCGCTGGCTCGAGGGAGAGGAAGAGGCGGAGACGGAAGAAGTGGCCGGAACCACCGGAACGCCGGACGCCGGGGACACCCTGCCGGACGACAACATTTCCCAGTACGGGGATGACGATTCATCCGACGCATAGAGTCCTGCTGCAACGCCTGCCGGAAAGAAGCCGCCTGCTGCTGCTCAGCCTGGCCGTGGGCGTGGCGTCGGGCTTTGCCGCCGTCCTGCTCACCTGGTGCATAGACGGTATCCGGCATCTCCTGGACAAAGGCGTCAGCCTTCCTCTCAACCTTCAGTACCTCATCCTTCCGGGAGCCGGCATGCTCATTTCGCTGCTGCTCCTTAAGTTCCTGATAAAAGACAACATAGGCCACGGGGTCACCAAGGTCCTGCTTGCCGTCAGCAGGGGAGAATCCAAAATCAGGCCCCACAACATGTGGTCCTCGGTGCTTACATCCGCCATCACCATAGGATTCGGCGGTTCCGTGGGAGCCGAGGCCCCTATCGTATATACCGGGGCCGCCATAGGCAGCAACATAGGCAAACGCTTCGGCCTGTCGTACCGCAACATCACCATACTTCTGGGCTGCGGAGCGGCGGGGGCCATAGCCGGCATCTTCAAGGCGCCGCTGGCCGGAGTGCTGTTCACCATGGAGATACTCCTTTTCAACATCTCCCTGTCGTCCATGCTGCCGCTGCTCATATCCACAGTTTCCGCAACCGTGGTGTCGTATGCCTTCCGTGGTCCCACCGCCATTTTCGCCGGCAACCTCACCCCGTTCTCGATGGGAAACATCCCGTTCTACATACTCATGGGCGTGCTTCTGGGATTCGGATCCCTGTATTTCACCCGCAGCACCCTGTGGATGGAAGACAAACTCGGCAAGATAGGCAACGGCTACCTCAAATGGGCGATCTGTTCCGTGGCGCTGGGCGTGATGATATTGCTGTTCCCCCAGCTTTACGGCGAGGGTTACGGTATAGTGAGCGAGCTGCTCGGCGGTGAGGCCACACTCGCCGAAAGCGATTCGCCGCTGTCGTTCCTGATGTCGGGCGGATGGGGAATACCCCTGTTCTTCCTGCTCATCTTCCTGGTGAAGGTGCCTGCCATGACGGCCACCAACGCCGGCGGCGGCAACGGCGGTACATTCGGCCCCACGCTGTTCTGCGGGGCCATTGCGGGCTTCGTGGTCGCAAGGTGCTTCAACCTTGCGGGCGCCGGAGTGCCTGAGCAGAATTTCGTGCTTGTAGGCATGGCGGCCATGATGGCGGGCGTGATGCAGGCTCCCATGACGGCCATCTTCCTCATCGCGGAGATTTCCGGAGGCTATGAGCTGCTCATACCGCTCATCCTTACGGCAACCGTCTCGTACGGCACCGTACGCATATTCGAGAAGTATTCGATCTATACCAAGCGTATAGCCCAGAGCGGGGACCTCCTCACCCACGACACCGACCAGGCGGTCCTCACGCTCATGAACACCAATGCCCTGATTCGCGACAAGTATCCCCGCGTGCGGCTGGACACGCCCCTTCGCAAGGTGGTTTCCGAGGTCACGGACAGCACTGCCGCGGTGCTCGCCGTGCTCGACTCGTCGGACCGCTTCCAGGGATTCATCGACGTGGGCAACATACGCAAGTACCTGCTGCGCACAGACCTGTACGACAAGACCACTGCCGCCAACATTATGGAAAACGCCCCCGCGGTAATCCTCGAGGGCGAAAAGATGGACAGTGTGATGCACAAGTTCGACAGTACCGGCGCCTGGCGCCTCCCCGTCACGGACAAAGACCGCAGGTACCTCGGCTTCATCTCCCGTTCCCGTCTCCTGATGGCTTACAGAAGCGAGCTAAAGGAGATCTCCGGAGAAGACTAAAGCCCCTTCAGCATCTCCGCGACGGCGGTCTCAAGCTGTATGTCGCGTCCTTCGAGTTCCGATTCCGGGTCGTTTGCAACCCTGATGTCGGGCTCGAGCTGGAAGTTCTCCATGTAGCGCTGCTCCTTGAGCATCCATCCGCCTACCTGCGGAATGCCGAACACTATGCTGGGGTTGACCTGGGTCTCCCACCATACTGCTGTCATGGTGCCGGGGACGGGCATGCCGATGAGCTTGCCCAGGCCGAGCGTCCTGTACGCATAGGGGAAGCCGGAGGCGTCGGAGTAATTGTCTTCGCCGACCAGCACACATGAGGGCTTGTTCCATTTGCTGTAAGGCTCGGTGCCTATGTACTGCCCCCTCGGACGCCATTCGTAATAGGCTTTCCCGCCGAGGAAGGTCACGAGGTCGTCGTGCAGCCAGCCGCCTCCGTTGTGGCGCGTATCCACTATCAGGGCATCGCAGCCGCGGTACTTGCCGAGGGCCTTGGAATAGACTTCGCGGAACGACCCGGAGTCCATGCCTTCGACATGTACGTATCCCACCCTTCCGCCGGACAGGCGTTCGACAATCTCTTCGTTCTTGCGCACCCAGCGGCGGTACAGGAGCTCGTTGTCGCTCCTTACGGGTTTTACGGTAAGCACCTCTTCCTTGCAGCCTTTCTTAATCTTGAGGGCGATCTTCCTGCCGACCTTGCCGTAAAGCAGGGGATACCAGTTGTCACCCTGGGCCACCTCGGTGCCGTCTATCGCCAGGATGATGTCTCCGGCCTTGATCTCCGGGTCGGCCAGGTTGAGTACGCCGCCCGGCAGCACTTCTGCGATGCGTACGCCGGCGCCCTGGTAACTGAAGTCATAAAGCACGCCGAGGCGTCCTGCGACTTCGTCTCCGCCCGGCCTGTAGCGTGCGCCGGTATGGGAACCGTTGAGCTCGCCGAGCATCTCGGAAAGCATATCCTGGAAGTCGAAGTAATTGTCTATGTAGGGGAGGAAGCGGGCGTAATTCTCGCGGTAGTAGTCCCAGTCGACGCCGTGAAGGGCGGGGTCGTAGAACTTCTCCTTCACCTGTTTCCAGATGTGCGAGAACATGTATTCGCGCTCTGCAGCGGGCTTGAATTCAAACTCGCCGGAGAATTCTATGCGCTTGGCCTGACCGGATGCGAGGCTGACTTTGGTAATGCCGCGTCCGGAAATCATATAGAGGGTGCTGCCGTCTGCGGAGGGGGTGATTCCTCCCGAGACGCCGCGGGCCAGCACCTTCACGTTACCTTCCCTGAGGTCCATCTCGCACAGGCCGAATCCACTTTCAAGAGGGCTGACGTAGTAGAGCTTGCGTCCGTCCTTGGAGAGGTAATGGTCTCCGTACGAGGCGCTGGAGCGGGTAAGGCGGATAATGCGGTCTTCGCGGCCGTCAAGCAGAAGGTCGAGTTTCTTGGGATGCTCCTGCTCGAGCGAATCCTTCTTCTCCTGCTTCTCCAGCTGCTTTTCGGTCTTGCCGCTCAGCATCTTCTCAAGTTCCTCGTCCTCCTTGTCCTGGAGGAATTCAGCCATCGCCTTTGTGTCGAAGAACATTATGAAGATGTCGTCCTCCGAGCCCCAGCTGCCATGGCTGCGGAAGCCGTTCTTGTCTGATTCCCAGGTCATTGCCTTGCCTCCGAGGGCCCAGCGGAAGCCTCCGTCGGAGTAGCCGCTGCGCGTGAGGTCGGTCACAACGCCGGAGTCCAGATCCACAAGCGCGACGTCCGGGTTGTTCCATCCTCCGTTAGCCTGGTAATTGACCAGGAGGTGCTTGCTGTCGGGCCCCCAGGAGAAGGACTGGTCGCCGTCCTGGTAGGAGTAGGCGGAGTCTTTGAGCAGCGAGCGCACCTTGCCGCCCTTGACGGGCTTGACTACCAGCTCTGTGCGGTCCCTCAGCCATGCGACCCACTTGCCGTCGGGCGACACTTCCGGCTGGAAGCTTGTCTCTCCGGGCTCGGAAAACAGCTCCTCGGTAACGTCTGTCGCGTATGTGAAGAGCTTGTCCTTCTTGTTGTTGAGGGTGGAACGCCAGATTCCCCAGCAGCCCCCGCGTTCGGCGGCGTAGTAGAGCTCGCGCCCGTCGGGGGAGAAGGAGACTCCGCGCTCCTGTTCCGGAGTGTTGGTGATACGGCGGGTTGTGTTGTATTCAGTAGAGGTGACGAACACGTCGCCGCGTATGACTATGGCTATTTCCTTGCCGTCGGGCGAGAGGGCCATGTCCGTGGCGCCGTCGGTAAGGTTGGATTTGACGGCGTCACGCTCGATTGCGTCGCGGGTGACGGTAATCTCCAGCTTGTACGCTTCCTTGCCGGCGGGCATTACGTAAAGCTCGCCGTTCTGGGAATAGACCACCGTGCCGTTGCCCGCCACCGAGATGTAGCGCACCGGGTCTTTGGTGTAGTTTGTGAGCTGCGTGACTTCCGGCTTGCCCGTAAGGTGGCTGCTGACGCTGGAACGGAACAGGTTGATGGTCTTGCACCCCTGCTCGCTGAGGTAGTAGAAGCTGTCTCCGTCCGGGCCGGATACCGGCTGACGGTCTTCGCCCTCGAACGAAGTGAGTCTGGTGTACTTTCCGTTTTGCAGCAGCCAGATATCGCGTGTGACGGAGGATGTGTGGTGCTTGCGGAGGGGGTCTTCGTAGCCCTTGTAGTCTTCATACAGGATGCTTCCGTCAGGCCTGACGCTTATCTCCGACATGGTTATGGAAGTCATCAGGGCGGGCCTCCCGAGCCCGGGGCCGGCTGTCCACACCTGCGGGTCTCCGGGGAAACCGCTGTAGCTTACGTCATCCTGGAGGTTGGCGGTGAACGCTATGCGGCCGTCCGGAAGCACCGCCTTTGGCGTTTCCGATCCGGGGAGATTGGTGATACGGGTGGGGGCGCCTCCCTCGGCTGATGTGTACCAGATGTCCTTTCCGCCTTCGCGGTAGGAACTGAAGTACAGGTTCTTGCCGTCCGGAGTCCAGACAGGGTCTGAATCATACGCGGGATTGCTGGTTATCTGTACAGCCTTGCCACCCTCGATGCCAACAACGAACAGGTCTCCCTTATAGGAGAATGCCACCTTGCTGCCGTCGGGCGAAACTGCGCTTTTACGAAGCCACAGCGGCGTTTCCTGGCCCGCCGCAGCCACAAAAACCAACGCTGCGATTACTGCTGAGAAGACTCTTTTCATATACTTTTGCTTTATCAATGCGTAAATATACGAAAAAAAGCGATGATTCCTCATCGCTTCTCGAGCCACTTGGCAGACTCGGACTGCCGACCTGCGCGTTACGAATGCGCTGCTCTACCGACTGAGCTAAAGTGGCTTTGGGGGTGCAAATATAAGAATTATTTTTTGATATTCACAATAGAGATAAGCAAGCTGCCGAGCGCCCCGGCGCATACGGAACCCATTAGGACGGCTATCTTGCCGGCGTCGCGCAGACGTGCCGTAATCTCCGGGAGCTGCTCGCCGAAGGACAGGGTGTCCACGAAGATGCTCATGGTGAATCCTATGCCGCCCAGGCACGCTACCGCAAAGAACATCTTCCAGTTTGCGCCCTGCGGCATCTCTCCCACTTTGAACTTTATCGCCAGCCAGCTGAAGAGCGTGATTCCCAGGGGCTTGCCAAGAAGCAGGCCGAGGAAGATGCCCATGGACACGCTGCCCAGCGCCGAGTTGTACGAGAATACGTTGAAGAACGACGGGTCTGTAATCTCCACGCCGGCGTTGGCCAGTGCGAAGATCGGCATGATGACGAAGTTCACCCAGGGGGACAGGGCGTGCTCGACCCTGTAGCTCATGTCCATCGAACCGTGCGCTATGCTCTCGAGCCTGCGCAGGCAGTGCTTCTGGGGGCCGTTGGGGAAAGGTTCGTTGTCCAGGGAATCGTATTTCTCCAGCCTTGCGAGGTACTTGTTGCGCTTATGGATGTACTGGGCCTTGTTGTAGCGTGACTTTGCAGGTATCAGGAACGCCATTACCACGCCGGACATGGTGGCGTGGATGCCGCTGTAGTAGAACAGGGCCCATACTATTATGGCGCAGAAGATGTACGGGAACATCTTTTTCTCGCCCAGGCGCCGCAACAGGAGGGTGAACATTATGATGAGCAGGGCGAAGAACAGCAGCTTGAAGTTGATGGCGCCGCCGTAGAACAGTGCCACTACGAGTATGGCTATGAGGTCGTCCGCGATGGCCAGGGCCGTCAGGAACACCTTGAGCGAAACCGGCACTTTGTCTGACAGAACAGACAGTATGCAGATGGCGAAGGCTATATCGGTAGCCGTGGGGATGCCCCATCCGCTTGCCGCCGCGGTTCCGTGGTTGATGGCGAAATAGATCACGGCCGGAGCTATGACGCCGCCGAATGCGGCGATTACCGGGAGCAGCGCCTTCTTGAGGCTGGAAAGCTCGCCGTGCGCCACCTCGCGCCGAATCTCCAGGCCCACGGTGAAGAAAAAGATCACCATCAGAATGTCGTTGATGAACTTTTCCACCGTCAGGTCCCTGGGGAACAGCAGGCTGAAGGAGCCGTCGGGGCTGCTCAGGCGTGCCTGGAAATGTGTTTCCAGGACGGCGTGGTACAGATGCTTCGTGAACGGGAGGTTGGCGAGGAGCATCGCAACCACCACGCATCCCAAAAGGAGCGCCCCCTGGAACCAGGGCTTGTGGGTGAGCTTGTCGCTGCGTTTGGAAAAGGCAAGGACGTTCTTGTTCCAGGTGTATATGGGGATGAGTTTTGCCATATCAGATACGTTTGTACTTCTGCGCCAGGCGCTCCAGCTTGAAGCTTTCTTCCAGCTTCTGGAACTGGCGCTTGGTGTCCAGGGCGAAGCTGCCCTGCTGTATCCATGAGAAGTATGACGGGTCCTTCTCGAACACTTCGCGCGCCGTACGTCCCTTGTGCTTGCCGAAGTTGACCACCGGCTCGCCGGCGTCGTTGTAGATCAGGTGCCCGGAAAAATCCACATAGCGTTTGCCCACGAAGGACGATAGCTGGGCGACGTCGTTCTTGAGCTGATCTGGATAGCGGTCCAGCTGGGCCTTGAGAACCTTGTAGGTGGCGATGGTGTCGGCTTCTGCCGTGTGGGCGTTGTCGAAGTCTTCTCCGCCGCAGTAGAAACGGTATGCGGCCCTCAGGTTGCGGGGCTCCATGGCGTGGTAGATGTTCTGCACGTCAACCATGCGGGGGGCGTGCAGATCGACGTCCAGCTTCTTGCCGGTGAGTGCGACGCGCTCGAATTCCTCCGCCAGTAGCGGTAGGTCGAATTTCTGGGAATTGAAGCCGGCGAGGTCTGAATCCCTGAGCCAGCCGGCAATCTCGTCCGAAAGCTCGTAGAAGGTGGGGCAGTCGGTGAGCATGTCGTCCGTGATCCCGTTGACCTCGGAGGCGGCGGGCTCTATGGGACGCTGGCACTGTTTTTCGTAGTCCCAGGGCTTTATCTTCCAGGTTTTTATGCGTTCCTCCCCGCCGGGAAAGACCTTTACGAAGCTGAGTTCTATTATGGAATTGGTGGGAATATCCAGCCCCGTACTCTCTATGTCGAAGAAGAGCAGAGGCTTCTGAAGCTTGAGTTCCATATTTTAGGAAATCATGATGGGCATCAGGATGCCGCAGATCTTTTCGCTGGACGCTTCTTCCTCGGAGGGGATGATGAGCGCGGCGCGGCGTGCGTCCATGAACTTCATCACGAGGGTCTCGCAACTCATGTTGCTCAGGATCTCTACCAGGAATGATGATTTGAATCCGATGGCAAGCTCGTCTCCGGAGTAGTCGCACTCGAGCTTCTCATAGGCTGCAAGGGCGAATCCGAGGTCCTGGGCCGTGATTTCCAGCTGGCCGGGAGCGAGATTGAACTTGACGTGGTTGGAAGCCTTGTTGGCGCATACCGAAACGCGGCGCACCGTGTTGAGGAGCTGCTGGCGGTCTATGCGGAGTACGTTGGAATTGTTCTGGGGGATGACGTCGCGGTACTTGGGGTACTTGCCTACGATGAGGCGGCAGACCATCATGGTGGAGCCGTAGTTGAACACTACGTTGCTGCCGTCGAAGAGGATTTCCACTTCTCCCTCTCCGCGGTCCACAAGGGAGCGGAGAACGGCGGCGGGCTTCTTATGAAGGATGAAGGACGACTTCTGGGCCGCCTGTACGTCATCCGTGGTGTAGCATATGAGCTTGTGTGAGTCTGATGCGACGAGGGTGGTGGACGCGGTGTCTATATCGAAGTAGATACCGTTCATGGCGGGACGCATCTCATCGTCTGCGGTGGCATAGATGGTGCCCCCGATGCCGTCTGCAAGGCTCTGGGCGGGGAAGACCACGCGCTCTGCGCCTTCATCTACGCCCTTGATTTCCGGATAGTCTCCGGCGGGGAAGAAAGGAAGGGACGAGTTGCCGTTGTTCCAGATGCACTCGAAGGTGCTGTCTCCCTTGGTCTGTATCTGCAAGGGCTGGTCCGGGAGGGCCTTCAGCAGGTCTATGATCTGCCTTGCAGGTACGGCGATGCTGCCGCCGTCCCTGACCTCGACCGGCACGCTGGTGCGCAGGGTGAGCTCCTGGTCCGATGCGGTGATGGTAAGGGAACCGTCTCCGAGGACGAAGAGGAAGTTTTCGAGTATGGGGAGGGATGTCTTGGCGGGAATGGCCTTGGAGACATTCATTACGCCCTTGAGAAGCTCTGCGCTTGATACTGTGAATTCCATATATGCTTTCTTATGTAGTTATCCTCGCAAAAATAGTAAATATTCTGCATATTTGGCACACCTTTTGACTTTTTACTCTGCCGGAAAATCAAATAACAACAGATATGGCTAAAAATCTATTCACAGTCCTGGCTTCTGTGCTCCTGAGCGGCCTTACAGCCTACGGAATCGTCAAAGCGGCCACTCCAAACCAGGAAGGCGCCGTCGTTTATACCCAGGAAGGACAGGCCACGCGCACTGTCAATTTGTCATTGTCGGACTATCCCGACTTCACCTACGCCGCCGAAACTGCAGTCGAGGCGGTCGTTTATGTAAAGGTTACCGCAAAGTACAGGCAGCAATACCAGATGATAGACCCGTTCTTCCGCTTCTTCTTCGGCGACGAGGGCCAGCCCCAGACCCGTGAGCAGGAAGTCCAGGGAAGCGGCTCCGGAGTGATCATCCGTCCCGACGGCTACATCGTCACCAACAACCATGTGGTGCAGAACGCCACCAAGATCGAGATAACCCTCAACAACAACAAGACCTATCCCGCCACAGTCATCGGCACAGATCCCGCCACTGACGTCGCCCTGGTCAAGATAGATGCAGACAATCTTCCCACGCTCAAATTCGCGGATTCAGACAAGCTCCGCCTCGGCGAGTGGGTTCTCGCCATCGGCTCTCCCCTCGGAGAGGAACTCCGTTCCACCATCACCGCCGGTATCGTGAGCGCCAAGGGCCGTTCGATGCCCAACTACAACGGCGAGTTCAAGATCGAGTCCTTCATCCAGACAGACGCAGCGGTCAATCCCGGCAACTCCGGCGGCGCCCTTGTGAACAAGGCCGGCGAGCTGGTCGGCATCAACACCGCAATCATCTCTACCACAGGCTCTTACACCGGCTATTCCTTTGCCGTCCCTTCCAATATAGTAAGCAAGATTGTGAGCGACCTGCTCGACTACGGCTCCGTCAAGAGGGCCAGGCTCGGCGTGACCATGTCGCCCGTAACCGACAAGGTGGCCAAGGATAACAAGCTCGCCACGCTTGACGGCGTGTACATCAACGAGATCACCAAGGGAGGCGCCGCAGACAAGGCCGGCTTGCGCAAGGGAGACGTTCTTATCAAGGTCGATTCCACTGTAATCAAGACCCCTTCCGAGCTGCAGGTGGAGGTGAATAAGTTCCACCCCGGAGACAAGGCTGTGCTCACCATAGTGCGTGACGGCAAGGTGCAGACCCTTGACGTTGAATTCCAGGGCACTTCCGAGGCTACCGGCACCGTGACCGAAGACGGCAGCATAGTCTTCTACGGAGCCAGGATCGGAGAGACCGACCGCGGAGTGGAGATAATCTCCGCCGGCAGCGGCAAGCTCGCACAGGCAGGCGGCGAAGACGGCTTCGTGATAAAGTTCGTCAACGACCAGAAGGTCAACAAGCCCCAGGATGTAATCAACATAGCCAAGAAGGCCACCCGTACGATAGTCATTGAGGGTGTAACCTCCACCGGCCGCCAGGGCTACTTCGCCTTCGGAAAGGACGAGTAACACAATCGGTCGGCTTCATGAAAAAACGCTTCGGGCAACGGAGCGTTTTTTTAATTCTCGGCCCACAAAAAAATATCACCTTAAGTGAAACTTCCTGCGAAACTTGCCGTATTATTTGTGCACACTTTTTTTCTATGAGACAATTAAAGATTACCAAATCGATTACCAACCGCGAGAGCGCGTCCCTGGACAAGTACCTCCAGGAGATAGGACGCGAGGAGCTCGTGAGCCCCGAAGAGGAAGTCGAGCTTGCCCAGCGCATCCGCAAAGGAGACCAGGTGGCACTCGAAAAGCTCACCCGCGCCAACCTGCGCTTCGTGGTATCGGTCGCAAAGCAGTACCAGAACCAGGGCTTGAGCCTTCCGGACCTCATAAATGAAGGCAACCTCGGCCTCATCAAGGCCGCAGAGAAGTTCGACGAGACCCGCGGTTTCAAATTCATCTCCTACGCAGTATGGTGGATCCGCCAGAGCATCCTCCAGGCACTTGCGGAGCAGAGCCGTATCGTGCGCCTGCCCCTCAACCAGGTGGGTTCCCTCAACAAGATAAACAAGGCCCTCGGCAAATTCGAGCAGGAGAATGAGCGTCAGCCGTCAACCGAAGAGCTTTCGGAGATGATAGACGTCCCCCGCGAGAAGATTGCAGACACCCTGCGGGTATCCGGCCGTCACGTAAGCGTGGACGATCCTTTCGTGGAAGGAGAAGACAACTCCCTCCTCGACGTCCTCCCTAACGACGACTCCCCGATGGCGGACAAGGGCCTCACCAACGAATCCCTCAGCACGGAGATCGAGCGTGCCCTCCAGATCCTCACTCCCCGCGAGCGCGAGATCATCAAGAGCTTCTTCGGCATCGGCTGCCAGGAGATGACGCTCGAAGAAATCGGCGAGAGGCTCGACCTCACCCGCGAGCGTGTGCGCCAGATCAAGGAGAAGGCCATACGCAAGCTCAAGAAGCCGTCGGCAAGCAAACTCCTCAAATCCTATCTGGGCTGATGACGACGGAACAATTTCTTGCAGCCAGGGCCGCAGAGGCAGTCAAGGCGCTTTACGGGGCCGACGTCGATGCGGCCTCGTTGCAGATACAGGTCACCCGCAAGGACTTTGAGGGAGACTACACCCTCGTCGTTTTCCCGCTCCTGCGCATTTCCCGCCAGGCTCCTGCCGCAACGGCGCAGGCAATAGGGGAGTGGCTCACCGCCAACTGCCCCGAGGTCAGCGCGTTCAATGCAGTACAGGGCTTCCTCAACCTCAGCCTGAGCAACGTCTGGTGGCGTGAAACGCTGCAGGATATCAGCGCAGACGAAGCTTTCGGCACCCTTCCCGCAACCGGACGCCGCATAATGGTGGAATTCTCTTCCCCCAATACCAACAAGCCGCTCCACCTCGGCCACATCCGCAACAACCTCCTCGGCGCCAGCGTATCCGACCTCCTGAAGGCCGCCGGCAACGAGGTCATCAAGGCGACTCTGGTCAACGACCGCGGCGTGCATATCTGCAAGAGCATGTACGCATGGGAGAAGCTTTTCGACGGCGCCACTCCGGAGAGCACAGGCATCAAGGGAGACCATCTGGTGGGCGACTGCTACGTGGCTTACGCCAAGCTCGAGAAGGAGCATCCCGAGGTCATAGACGACGTTCATAAGATGCTGGTACAGTGGGAGGAAGGAGATCCGCAGGTGCGCGCCCTCTGGCAGAAGATGAACGGCTGGGTGTTCGACGGATTCGACCAGACCTACAAGGCGCTCGGAATCAGTTTCGACCGTACATACTACGAGCACGACACCTACCTGCTCGGCAAGGAGCTGGTGCAGAAGGGGCTCGACAAGGGCGTCTTCGTAAAGGATCCCGACGGCAGCGTGTGGTGCGACCTCACCGCCGACGGCCTCGACCGCAAGCTCCTCCTCCGCTCGGACGGCACCTCCGTATATATGACGCAGGACCTCGGTACAGCCGAGCGCCGTTTCTCGGAGTACGAACTCGATTCGCACATATACGTTGTCGGCAACGAGCAGGACTATCACTTCAAGGTGCTCAAGCTCGTTCTGGCAAAGCTCGGATTCGACTGGGCGGACCAGATCTACCACCTCAGCTACGGCATGGTGGAGCTCCCCGAGGGCAAGATGAAGAGCCGCGAGGGCACGGTGGTTGACGCCGACGACCTCATAGAAAAGATGTACCAGGAGGCCAAGGCCACCAGCGAGGCTTCCGGCAAGCTCGAGGGTATCCCCGAGGACGAGCGCGAGCGCCTGTACAGGATGATAGGCCTGGGCGCACTCAAGTACTTCATCCTCACG
>JAFZLQ010000045.1 GCA_017551425.1 Bacteroidales bacterium
AGCGGTCCCCTTCTCAAGGGCTTCACCGAAAAGTATGCCGGCACCGCCGCGGCCCTCATGGCCGAGGAGGATCTCCTGCGCCAGGAATTCAACCGGCTTACCGATAACAAATCCGCCACTTCCGACCAGTTCCTCGCCTTCCGGGAGAAGTGCGACGCCCTCGTCAAACAGGGCAAGGCCTTCAGGGGGGACGAGAAGGCCATAGCCGACTGCTGCGACGATGCCGCCGAGCTCATTGCCTCGATGGACTCCAAGAGCCTGCGGTTCAAGGCTGAGGACAGTGCGGTGGATTTCGAGTTCAAGAATCTCGAATCCGTTAACATACAGATACTTAAAAACGGTTCGAAGGTTTGGGAAAAGCTGCTTGCCAACCCGAAGAAGAGCTACTATGTCAAGGACGCCCTCCGCATCGACCTTCCCGACCTCGCGGACGGAATCTACAAGATAAAATGCACCGCCGCCGGCATAGACGACGAAACTCAGGAGTGGACCAAGTACACCATTTCAGCATCAAGCCGCTGGAACGCCGACGGCCTGGGCATCTGGGCTACGGACTTCATGAGTGGAGAACCCCTCTCCAAGGTTGACGTGGAGGTGATTAAAAACGGAAAGGTGGCCAGGACCCTGAAGGATTTCAAACTCGACGGTTTCACCAATCTTCCCGCCGACGTTTCCGAGTATATTTCAAAGGAATCCTGCACCCTGCGCCTGCGCAGCGGCGACAGGGCCTCCAGGGAAGTTCGCCCGGGCAGCTACTATGCCGACGACCTCGAAGACAGGGCCCGCCAGCAATGCATCATCCTCACCGACCGTTCGGCCTTCCAGCCCGACGAGACCGTGTTCTTCAAGGCAGTCCTGTACCGCGGACGTTACACCATCAAGGCCAATGAGGCCGGAGAAAAAGTGACCGCGGTCCTGAAGGACGCCAGGGGCGACGAGCTCGAGCGTCTGGAACTCGTAACCAACGAAAACGGCAGCGTAGCCGGCTCGTTTGTACTCAGGAGGACTGAGCGCAACGGGCAGTACTGCATAGAAATCCTGAGGCGCGGCATTGTCGAAGGGCGGAAACATGTGCTGGTGGACGATTTCGTCCTTCCACCCTTCGACCTCACCTTCGACAAACTGCCTGAACTGCACTACCCCATAGATTCTGTAACCGTCAAGGGCACCGTCATGGCCTATTCCGGACATTCCCTGAGCGGCGCTAAAATCACATATACGGTCAGCCACAACGGTTTCGACTATGCTTCCGGCAAGCTTTCTCCTGAAAAGAACCGCTTCGCATTCACCTTCCCGGTAGTCAAGGATAATCCCCGCTGGGGCGACCGCTACGCAGTAAGGGTCAGGGTAACCGACGTCACCGGCGAAACCATGGACTTCGAGAAATGGGTATTCATCCAGGGCGACCGTGAGCCCGAGTACGACATAGACTACTATTTCAAGGATATTTCCGCCGCAGACGGCAGCGACCTGGCCATCAAGGCCGTGGCCGGCAAGAAAGTAACCTGGGCCGCGGTGGAGCTTTACGGAACCGGAGACAAGCTGCTGGAGCGGAAAGTGATACGCTTTGCCCCGCAGGCTGACGGCTACGCCACCGCAGAGGTGAGATACCCCTATCTGGACAGCTATCCCCAGACCATGTCCCTGCAGATAGTCTACTTCCAGAACAAGCGGGTTTACAGCCACAGTGTAAGCAGGAGACGCGAGAATCACGCATACGACATGCCGCTGAGCTTCGAGCGCTTCCTCGACACCACGTCACCGGGCGCCCATTACACCTTTACCATCAAGACCGGCCCCGGAGCGGAAGTCGCTGCCACCATATTCGACAAGAGCACCGAACGCTTCATGCCCAACAGCTGGGTTTCGGTGGAATCCGACCCGTGGCCTGTCCCCTACATATCCTACAGCAACTATCCCGGTGTAGACGAGGGCCGTCACGAATACGTCATGGCGTACGGCAGGAACGTGCTGAGCAAGGCCGCCGGCCGCTTCGACGAGGTTGAAATGATGGTGGAAGAGGCCGCCGTCGAGGCGCCTATGGCCGATGCAGCAGGGGTGGCTCCCGAAGCGGAAGCGGAAGACATCCCCATCCGCGAAGATTTCGCCACCACGATAGCCTGGGAGCCTTTCCTCAAGGCAGACAAGGACGGCACGGTGCAGTTCAGCTTCACCAACGCCGACAAGCTTTCCACCTTCTTCGTGCAGCTGTTCTCGCACGACAAGGACATGCGCAACGAAACCCTCAGGCGCGAGATGGTGGTCACCATTCCGGTGAAGATCAGCCTCGTGGAGCCCAAGTTTATCTACGAAGGGGACAAGTGGAACGTGCGCGTGGGACTGTCCAGCACCCTCATCGGCGATGCCGACGGCACGCTGCAGGTGGACTTCATCAACGGCGCGTCCTACAAGACCGGCCCCGTGCTCTCCACTGCTTCCAAGACGGTCAAGGTGCCGGGAGGCGGCTCCTGCAGCTTCGACTTCCCCGTCACCGCGCCTGCTGTGGATGTCCTCGGGCTCAAGATCACCTTCAAGCCCACTACCCTTCCCATCGGCGCTGACGCCGTATTCGTCACGGTTCCCGTCCACAAAGCCGTACAGACTCTTACCGAGTCCCATTCCGGCGTGCTTCTCCAGGGCGCATCGGCCCAGGAACTGGAAGCATCGCTGAGAAACGCGTTCGTGAACGTCCCGGGCGGCGAGGCCAGCCTTCGCGACATCTCCATCCTCGGCATGATACGCGAAGCCCTGCCGGAGAAGATCACCCCCGACGCCGAAAATGCGATATCACTTTCCGAAGCGCTCTATGCCAAGTCGCTCTGCGACAGGCTCGGGCAGGAAGTGGAATTCGACGGCGAAGCCATCATTTCGAAACTTCTCGCCCTTCAGGGTGAAGACGGCGGGTTCTCGTGGTTCAAGGGCATGTCGTCCTCATCCATGGTCACCGCTATAGTGCTGGAAAGGATGAGGGGCCTCGGCATCATAGACGAAGAGGCGGCAGTCCATTTCCTCGACAAAGAATTCTTTGAGTCGCGCGATTCCAAGCGCTGGTGGTATTGCGGCATCAGCATGCAGCAGTACCTGTATGTCCGCAGCCTCTTCCCGGAGGTGAGCTTCAACGAAAAGACTACCAGGGACTTCCGCA
>JAFZLQ010000046.1 GCA_017551425.1 Bacteroidales bacterium
CTACCAGTTCTCGTCGTCGTTCTGCTTGTTGAGGCCGTACTGCTTGATGAGGGCGGAGATTTCGGGGTCGAGGTTGCCCCTGTAAACGTACGCGGGATTCTGGTTGCAGGAATTCATGTACAGCTGGACGGCCTTCTGGATCTCGCCCCTGCGGGAATAGAGAATGGCGAGCATGTAGTTGATGGGAGCGGTGCGCTTGGATTCGGGATACCTTTCCAGAATCTCGAGCGCGCTCTCGGTGCGGTCCATGGCGGAATATGCCACGGCAAGATTGTAGTCGTGGTACGGGGTGAGAAGCGCAATGGCGCGCTCGTAATCCCTGTCGTCGATGGCCTGGACGCCTTCCATGTAGGTGGTGTCCACCACGGTGGTGTGGATGGTATCCTTGACCATGCCTTTCCTGTGAAGATGGAAATTGAAGTTCACCACCCTCAGCTTGGGATAGAACACGTCGCGGACATAGGAATACCATTCGTGCCTGCTCATCCTCCTCTCCCTGCGGTCGGGATCGTGGGTGTCCGCAAGCTTGAAATACTCCTCGTCATAGCCGTTTTCCACCATGTAGGGATCGTTCCTCACGAGTTCGTCCAGCATCCCCCAGTTCTCGCCGTCGGAGCGGCTGGTGAAGCGCACGGATGCGAGGTCGCCCGAAGCATCCCTAACCGTGCCCTCTTCCGCGTCGATGAAGAATCCGCGCTCCGCGATGATGGAGTCCCGCTGCCTCTGCATGTAGACGGTCATGTAGGAAGATATGGCCGCCGAACGCTTGGACGACAGCTCCATGTTGTACTTCCAGTTGCCCTCGGGAGACGCGAATGCGGAGATGATGATGCTGTCGAGGTCGAACACCTGGTTCTCCAGCAGATCCAGGATATTCCTCTTGATTCTGGCAATCTCTTCGGCGTTGTTCTCCAGAGTTGGATCGATCTTGTAGCTGGCGGTCTTGAACACCACGTTGTACGAGCTGTTCGCCTCGGCCCTGCGCTCTATGATCTTGGTCTTGTAATGGGTGGTGGTATCCACGAAGGACGAGAGGGAGCTGATGTAGAAGGCCAGGGGCTTGCTCCTCGGCACCGTGTATACCAGCTTCTCGCCGAACTCGAAAATGCCGCCGTCCATTACGATGTCCGCCTTCCTGAGGCCCCTGTGGACCTCTATGGTCTGCACGTACTCGTAGACGAGATCTCCGGTGGCCGTGGTGATGATGGTATCGAGCTTGAGGCCCTCTTCCACGATGGGAGTCTTCACGTAATACTGGAACCTCTTGTCCTTGGAGGCGATGCGGCGTTTGTTGATGCGGCGTGCGATGTCGTCGGTGTAATGCTCAATGAGCTCTTCGCCGGTGATGCCCTTCGCGAGGTTGAATTCGTCCTCGGTGATGATGCTGGTGTCGTTCCTGAAGGCGTAGACCTCGGGCATGTAGCGCTCGATGAACAGTTCGATCTGACGCCTGTTGATGAAACGGGTGGTGTCTTCCACGATCTTGGACACCCACTGCTCATAGCGCTCGTACCCGCGGATCTGGCTGCTGCGGAAATCCTTACCGGTAATGATGACCGGATCAAGCCTGGTGCTGTCGCCCATGATGAACATGGTGGGGGTAAGCCTAACCTGCCAGCTGCTGCCCATCATCGCGGCGGGCACGGTGACGTCGAAACGGATATCCACCTTGCCGCGGCGCTCCGCAACGTTGCGGAACCTGGCGGAGATGTATGCCGCCTCCAGCATCTCGCTGGCCGTGGCCTCTCCGTTCTCGTCGAGGACCGTCCTCATGAGGTAGATTTTGTTGCCCTCGTCGTCCAGTACGGACAGGGTGTCGTTGTTGCTGATGCCCGCGATGGCAACGGTGTCGAGGCCGGCGAATTCGCTTTCGTAAGGCAGTGTGAGCTCGGCAGAGGCTTGGGTTTCAACAAGATGCTGGACCTTCTTGCCCGTTCCGCAGGAATAGAGGAACAGGAGAAAAACCAGTACGATGAAAGCGCTTATTGATGTCCGCCTCGGGCTCATTGTTTCCTGCCGAATACGTAAGCTATGCAGAGATACAGGTTGTTGGGAAGGATGAACGCCTTGTTGCCTTCGGCAGTGGTGTCAAGACCACCCCAGATGTCGGCACCGAGGTCGATGTTGAAGCTCTTCGACAGCATGAGGGAATAGCCGCCGCCGATGGAGGCTCCGAAGCCGGTGCCCCTCCTGAGCCCATCCCCGTAGATGGCGGTGATGTAGTTCTGGCGGACATAATTCTCGGCCTGGATGCCGCCCTTTATCCACCAGCCGGAGAAACAGATCCACGGCCAGTAGCGGGCGCCGATGGAATAGACGGTCTTCTGGTTGAGGACGATGTCGTCGCCGCTGCCGGACCTGAAGGGATTGATGCGGTACTGCAGCTCACCGGAGATGTGCCTGGAAAGGGCCAGGCTCACGCCCAGGTTGATGGTGCCCCTGTCGAGATAGTCGATGACGTTGGTGGAGACTGCGAACTTCTGCGGACCGGTGGCGTCGTCTTCAGTCTTGTCGTTGAATACGAGGGTGCTCTGCCTCTCGACGCGCCTGTCGCCGAAGTTGTAGCCGAGACCAAGGTTGACGTACGGGAAGGTGAGGAAGCGGCCGCTGCCGAACCATGCTGCTTCGCGGGCGATGAATGCGCCGGCCTCAAGGGTGACGTCAAGGTTCTTGTTGGCGTGCAGGGCAGCGATTATGCCGCCGTCCACCATGAGCTCCCTGTTGGCACTCCTGGAATTCTCTGCCCAGGTGCACATTGCACCGGCACCGGCGAAGGGAGAAAGCGCCCAGATGCGATCCTTCTTGCCTCCGAAGAAGTTGAGGGCGTTGACCATGCCGTCCATGTGTGCGAAAATCAGCCTGTCGGCAACGTTGGTTCCCCTTACGTCGAGTTTGTCGCTGATGCCGTTTAAGCCGAGGCGTGCTCCGAAATAGGAATTGAACCAGACGCCTCCGCTCAGCTCAGCGGCCAGCCCCACGCCATCTGGTGCCCATTTGGCATTGTTGTAGATGGTATTGATGCCCATTCCGTAGTTGAGGAAATAGACGTTCTTTTCTCTCCAGACCATGTTTTCGGCTTCCTGCGCAAACGCCTGGTTTGCACAAACAAGCAGCATGACCATTGCAATAACCTTATTCTTGAGCTGTTTTGCCATAACTTTAACCTTCTATTCTAAAAATCCGCGCAAGTTAGCACAAACATTGAATTTTTCCAAAAATATGTTAGGTTCAGGAAGCATTTAGCATATTTATCACTATCTTGCAACGAGGAATAAACATCCAAAAATGACAGTTTGGGGGAAATGTCTGGCAGGACTGGCCGCATTGGTACTGGTCTCGTGCGGAACTTCCGGTACGGTCTTCCGGCAAACGCTGGAACGGGATTACGGGGTCGTCCGCTATCAGCAGAGCCACGTGATGAAGGTGGACGAGGAGGGCGACGCCCTGCTCATCCGTCAGCTGGACACCATTCCCATCAAGATCTTCGGCTACCTCTTCCACCAGTCGCTTCCCCAGGCCGTTTCCGACAGGGAAAGGCAGGCCGCCGATAAGGATTTCAGGATCGGCAAAACCAACCCTCTGGATAACGATCTGCTGCTGAACCAGTTTGGCGAAGTCATCCGCCGTCACTATCCCGACATCCAGCCCATTATGGGCGAAGAACACATGTGGTCGCCCGATGCCAAAAAGTACATGCGCTATGGCTATTGGCACCGCCTGGGACGCCGGCTCAGCGGCAAGCAGGAGGATTTTCCCTGCCCGCTGTTCATGCACAGCAAGTTGCTTCTGTGCCTGGCCTGCGGCTGGACGTCCCGCTACTGCGTCACCGGAACGGAAGAAGCGCTCGTGGAACGCATCCTGAGTTATCCGGACCATAGCCTGCAGCTTCAACAGCTCTTCGAAGACAGCTACGTGTTGAACGGGGGCGACATCTACATGGCCCTCCTCACCTGCGAAAACGTGCTGACAGGACAGCCGCACCGTACCGGACGGGCCGACGACCCCATGCAGCGGAAGCTGGCCTACATCCGCAATGACTCCAAGCCGCTGGGAGACA
>JAFZLQ010000047.1 GCA_017551425.1 Bacteroidales bacterium
CGCGTTCGCCTGCTCGGAAAGAAAGGTGAAATCACCGCGCTCTTCGACGAGTTCCGCACCATAGACAAGGCGCAGAAGGCAGAATTCGGCAAGGTGCTCAACGAGCTCAAGCAGAAGGCCCAGGCCCGCATCGAGGAACTCAAAGGCACCGTCGGCGACGAAGGCACGGACGGCGCACCCAGGCAGGATCTCTCCATGCCAGGAGACCCCTACCCCCTCGGCTCGCGCCATCCGGTCAGCATAGTGCGCCAGGAGATTGTCGATATCTTCCGCAAGTTCGGTTACGACGTTGCCGAAGGCCCCGAGGTTGAAGACGATTACCACGTGTTCGAGGCCCTCAACTTCCCTCCCAACCACCCTGCCCGCGACATGCAGGACACCTTCTTCGTATCCGCCGGACACCTCAATCCGCTTCTCCTCCGCACCCACACCTCCAGCGTGCAGGTGCGCACGATGGAGAAGATGCCGGTGCCCATCAGGGTGATCTGCCCCGGACGCGTTTTCCGCAACGAGGCCATCAGCGCACGCGCACACTGCATCTTCCACCAGGTGGAGGGCCTCTACATAGACGAAAACGTCACCTTCGCAGACCTCAAGCAGGCCATACTCCTCTTTGCACGCGAGATGTTCGGGCCCGACACCCAGATCCGCATGCGCCCCAGCTACTTCCCCTTCACCGAGCCCTCCGCAGAGGTTGACGTAAGCTGCAACATCTGCCACGGCAAGGGATGCAACATCTGCAAAGGGACCGGCTGGCTGGAGATCCTCGGCTGCGGCATGGTCGATCCCAACGTCCTGGAAGCCAGCGGCATAGACTCCAAGAAATACAGCGGCTTCGCCTTCGGAATGGGCCTGGAGCGCATTGCGATGCTCAAGTGGAGGGTCAACGACCTCCGCCACTACTTCGAGAACGACATGCGCTTCCTGCACGAATTCGAGGCGGCGCCGGAAGTATAAATAATACCGATATGATAATCGTCGTAGAAGCCGGCGCCACCAAAAGCGACTGGCGGGTACTTGACAGTGGTTCGGAGCGGCGCATGCTGCTGCCGGGCATCAACGTGTCAACCATCGCCATGGAGCAGAACCTCAGCACCATAGGCAGCGGGCTCCTGCAGGCGGGCGCCCCGCAGCTCGACGGCTTCTACCTTTACACGGCAGGCATAGTGACGCCGGAGATCCGCCAGACCGTTTCTGCGCACGTGCGCAGCATCGTCAGCACCGGTGACATTGAGGTTCACGACGACCTCGTGGCCGCAGCCAGGGCCGTCTGCGGGCGCAACAGCGGAATAGTCGCCATGCTCGGCACAGGCTCCAACGCCTGCAGCTGGGACGGCGAGCGCGTAAGCTTCAAGGCCCGTTCCGGAGGGTACATATTGGGCGACGAAGGCGGAGGCGCGGCCCTCGGCAAGCGCTTCCTGGCAGACCTCATAAAGGGCCTCGTCCCTGATGCGGTCGCAACGGAATTCGGCAAGAGCTACGACGCCTCCTACGAGGGCATCGTCCAGGGTGTCTATCGCAGTCCGGCCCCCGCCGCCTACCTCGGCAGCTTCGCCCCATGGCTCCTCGAACGCTATTCAGACCCGTACGTCAAATCGTTGATAGACGGCAACTTCCGCTCCTTCATCGAGCGTCTCCTCCTCCGTTACGACACTTCTTCCGCAAAGGTTGGCGTTGTGGGCGGATGGGGCTTCGCCTGCAAGGACATCTTCCGCGCCCTCTGCTCGGGATACGGTATCGAAACCGGAGAGTTCGTACCCGAGCCCGTTTCAGGCCTTGTCAGATTTCACCTGGTGCAGCAATGAGAGCGCGCCTCCTGGTCATTGCCGCAGCAACGGTGCTCGCAGCCTGCAGCTACGAGGGCCCGGAGATGCCGGTGTTCCCGGCCGGATCCGCCGGCGTCAAGACCTTCCGTGCAAGCACCGACGACGGCACCAGGGCTTCCCTTTCCATGAGCCCCGCCGGGGCCTCGGTACTGTGGGACAGCGGAGACCTGATTACAGTCTGCGCCGATTCCGCAGGCAAGAAATCCTTCGTCCGCAACTTCTCCACCGCCATCGGCGGCTCCTCCCATGCCGAATTCAGCTGCGACGACTGGAATCTCCCCTTCGACGCGGCAACCGCCCTCATCGCCTTCTATCCCGCAGAGACCTTCCGCAAGGTGTCCCTGGGCTCTGACGGCAGATACAGGGTGGCCATCGCCATTCCGCCAGTGCAGACTGCGGTCAAGGGCGGAATAGACCGGGGCCTGGGCATATCCATAGCCTGCGCCCCAGCCGACGCCGAGGTGCTGCACTTCAAGAACGCCCTGGCCCTGGTGCGCTTCCGGCTGGCCGGAGAGAATGCCTCCCGTATAAGCAGGGTGGTGTTCCAGGCCGGCGAAACCATTGCCGGCGACGGCGCGTGGATCTGCTCGGCGGAGGGCGGAGAGACAACCATGGGCACCCGCTTCAACCCCGTCATCTACGGCAGCCTGAGTTCGGTGGAACTTACCGGCAGTTTTGAGGACGGCGGCGACTACTACATCGCCACGGCCCCCGTGACCTCCGGCGGCTTCTCCTTCAGCTTTTACGACTCCTCCAACAACGTAATCTGCCGTTCCTCTTCGACCACAGTTTCTCTCGCACGCTCCAGGATCAACGATTTCGGCACCATCAACATAGACGACGGCTTCGAATCGCTCCCCGCCGGCGTGGAGCGCTACCTCACCCAGACAAAGGGCGCCAATCCCCTGGTGCTCGCCGTCACCGGGGACGGATTCACCGCCGGCGAGCAGGCGCTCTTCAGCAGGCTCGCCCGCGAAGCCATCGACTTCCTGTTCAACGCCGAGCCATTCAAGACCTACAGGGAGTGGTTCAGCGTGTACCTCATGCAGGCTGTCTCCAACGAGTCCGGGGGCTCCGTGACAGACGGCAAGGGAAATGTAACCGAGGAGCACGATACGTTCTTCAAAACCCGCTGGGGCACAGAGAATTACACCGATATGGGCTGCGACCGGAACAAGGTCAAGAGCTTCGTGAGCGAACACTGTCCGGAGATTCTGGACGGGACTCTCACGATAGACGATGTTCCGGTGCTGGTGCTGATAAACGACAAGCGCTACGGCGGAATCTGCCTGAACTGGAAGGAAGGCGGCTGCATCGCCATGGTCCCTTACGTGAACTCCGGATCGGGCACCATACTCTGGAGTTTCCCCGACCAGATCGCCTGCGACGATGCGGATCCGCTGGGAGGCGTACGGGACATCACCGATGACGAGCTGGCGGCCATGGGCGGTTTTTACAACGCCACCCACATGCGCTACTTCACATCCAAGGGCAACTGGCGCAACATAGCGCTGCACGAGTTCGGCGGACACGGATTCGGACGCCTGGGCGACGAATACTGGGATGAGCCCCTGTCCGCCTCGGACGCGACAAACGCCAAGCTGGACGCCTACAACAGCTGGGCCGTCCCCTTCGGCCTCAACACCACAGGCAATTACGACGACGCCCCCTGGAAGGCCGACCTTCTGGACAACTTCGACGTCCTGTCCCGCCTCGACCCCCGTTACTGCGCCCGCATCGGCCGCTTCCAGGGAGCCGACAACTATGCCCTCAACCGCTGGCGCTCAGAGCTGATCAGCTGCATGATAGACAACCGCACGTATTTCTCCACATGGCAGCGCATCCTAATTGTCCGGCGGATAATGGAAAAGGCAGGCGAGCCCTTCTCCCTCGACGATTTCTTTGCCAGGGACAATCCGGCCGACCGCCTGCGCGACCCTGCCGCCCAGACCGGCTCCCGCCGCGGCGAAGGGGCCGTCCCCCAGGAAGAGAGCTTCGGGCCCTACATGTTCTGCGGTCCCCTGCCCCCTCCCGTCATGCTGGACGACTGATTCCCGGCCACTTACGCAACGACCTCCGGGAGATTATCCCGGAGGTCGAATCGTAATGTGCTGATTTGCAGCTAGTTGACAGTGATGTCCAGCGTGAGCGTGTCGGTAGCTCCGGAGTAGAGAGTGATGACGGCCTCTACGGTATGTGCGCCGGCACGCAGTACTACGGAGTCGCCGCTTACGGGCTCGTCGTCGAAGTACCACTGGACGGACGCGACACGTCTTTTTTCGCCCTCCACAAGGCTGAGGTCGAAGCTGTCGCCCGCAGAATAGACGCCGTTACCGGGATTGGCGATTACGCTGTAATCCAACTCGGCCGAAGGCGCATCTGCGAAGAACGTCACAACGCCACCGGAGTAGGAGATATTCTTGAGCGTCACGCTCGAATCCACCCCGTTCCAGCTCCTGGGAGCAAAGGATGTTTCATACGCCGCTCCCGGGAAGGCGAACTTGGAACCATAGTAATTCAGGCTGGACTGGTCTCCGGCGGGAACGATATAGCAGCAGGGATGGGAACCGTTCATGTTTAATCCGTTGTAGTTCTCCCAATAGTCCCAGAGGTATATCGCGGGAACGTTATAAACGTCACCGTCGCCGTAGTCGAGAGAAACACTCCGTGTTGATTTGTCAACATGATAGATGATCAGGCCCTCCTCGGGGATGTACGCATCCCATCCGGTCTTGGCGCGGCATTCATAAAGGAAGTACTCGCCATTCTCGTCGGTCGCCGTCTTGAAGGCCGTGTTGCTGTCAAGGTCTTCAAGGGTATAATTGCCCTTTTCCGCAATCTCGGTAACCGCGCTTTCGTCAATCCAGCCAATCAACATGCGCTCCTCGATACCCAGACGCGGAGGCGTGCGGCTTTCATTGTTGTACGTACCGCCGCACATCAGGGAATAATCATACGTACCGCCGGCGTAGCCGTTGCCGGTATAGTCGGTGTCGTAAAAGTCGGGAAGTCCCATGGCATGGCCGAATTCATGGCAGACGGCGCCTATGCCGTCGATCTGTCCCTTCATCTCGCCAAAGCCGATGAGCTCGTTGGAACAAGCGTATGAGTCTATCTTCTTTCCGTCCAGCGTCACCGACTTTCCGGCATAGGAAAGATACCATCTGTGCGGCCAGATGGAATCAGTCACATCGGAATCAGCCTCGCCGTAGCCGGCGTAAAACATGAACACCAGGTCCACTTTGCCGTCGCCGTCAAGGTCGTATTTTGAAAAGTCAATCTCGTCGTCAAGCGCCTTGCAACCCTCCATCACGGCACTTTCGGCTTCGAGATCATTGCCGCCGCTGTCGTTCCCGCCGTAATGTGCCATTTCGTTCTCCAGCTGAACGGGGCCGAAAACATCGAAAACCGGCTCGAAGTAGCCATGTGAGTTGTCATAATAATAGTCACGGGCCGAGCCGGTGGCGCCACGGTCGCTGAATCCCTGCTGGTTCAGCATTTTGTCGAAATCCTGCCTGGGGTTGGCGGTGCTGAAAGTCACGTCGCTGAATTCCACGAGAATGACGAGGAAACGCTTCTGGCCTACGGCTATGTGCTCTCCCGACCTATAGACCTGGTTGCGGGCCGCCCTCTTTATCCTGGCCGAATTGCGTTTCAAAGTGAAGGATTCGGTGCTTACGGTACGTAACCAGCCGTTGGAATCAAGCTCCACGACCTGCCCGGAGGCGTCGGTGGTCCAGTGGAAGAACTCGTCGCCATGCTTCTGCAGGGTGACGACGGTGCCGTCCGGCAGGGTATGTTTGTAGATACCGTGCCACGCGGGTTTGGCAAATGCATTGGCGCACAGGGCAAGTGCAACGAAAATGAACAATATCTTTTTCATGACTCCTTACTTCTTGATGATGAAACCGTAGCCGCCTCCGATGCTGAGCCAGACCTTGGGGCCTTCTTCCTTGACGACCGTAACCGGGAACTTGGCGTCGTACTCCAGTCTGTTCGTGCCGACTCTCCAGTTTACGGTGATTGTACACTTGTCTCCCTTGACGAGCGATTTCCTGTAGCCGATTATCTCAAGCTGCTCCTTGTCCTCTGGATAGAGGAGGGTGAAAGTCTGCTCGCCGGAAGAGGAATACGAGCGTGTATACTGATCCTCGCCCGGAATATACCTCCAGTACTTGTCGCTCAGGTAGATACCATATCCAGATTCGTCCGTGAGGGGGTCTTCAAGCACGGGACCCGAGCCCCCCGAACCGCCCTTGCGGTAGATGACCACGTCGTTCTGGCCCGAGGAATAGCAGGAGAACAGCAGATTGCTTGAGTCGTTGTCGTTGAAGCGGAGGTTGGCCCTCTCTCCGGAGCCCGCCTTTACCGTGGCAACGCCGGAAGACGCTATTGAAATGTCCCACAGGGCGTTGTTAGTCTTTGACACAATGGTAAGAAGCTTGTTCTTGTTTCCGTTGGCGTTGGCAAGATATCCGTCCTCGACCGACATGTACCAGGTGCTTCCTGAATTGCCGGACTCGAGGGTTATCACCTGAACGTCCGAAGGGACTGCGGATACGGTGTGATCCGAAACGCTGATGGCCGCGGCGGCGCGGTTGTAGGGTTTCTGGTTGGTGCCGATGGCGTACTTCTCCTTTGCGTCCAGGATGATGATCTGGTCTCCCGGCTGCAGCAGGGAGGCGTCCTTGATGAGCTCGAAGCCGTCAGACGCGGGCGCTGCAAGTTCGATTCCGCTCATGTCCACGGAGAACACGGCGATGTGGCCGCTCTGGAACTTGCGTCCCTGAGGGAATTCGACTTCCTTCACCAGGGCTCCCTGGTCTGTATAGACGGTTATGACCGCTATCTCCTCCGACATGTCCACCGGCGCGCATGCGAACCAGATGTCGGTCGTGCGTGAGGTGCGCAGGGTGATGGTGGATGACGCACCGTTGTCCGTGAGGGTCCCCTCGCCGGTGCTGTCCCAATACCAGTCGCCCACGAGAGGGGTGGTGGCGGTTATCTCCACGCGGTCCACCACGGCGTCCCCGAGCGTAAGGTTCTTGAAGGACATTCGCCCGTACGCGGTGAGGTGGCGGAAGTGAAGGTCCACGTCAGACGGGACGACGTCCGACGGCTGGCTTGCGGCGGCAAGGATCTGGGCCGATTCGTCCACGGAACCTTCGAGCGGGGTCTGGTCTGCGGGAATGCTGATGTTCCAGGCCTGGCGGCTGGGGCTCAGCGCACGAGCCGCAGATGCGGGGCTGACGGCGTAGAAGGTGTACGGCGCCTGTTTGCCGGTAGCGTCTATGTCTGCCGTGAATGTTGCCGTAAGGAAGTTTGCGGACGGGACGACGGCGGCCTCTGCTGCCTCGGTATAGTTGAGGGCGAGCTTGACGGCGGCGTCATTGGAAGTCCAGAGGGTGGGATAGGTGCCGTCCTGGCCAGGCCCGAAGGCGGTTCTCGTAGGAACCTCGAGGGCATGGAAAACGACGGTGCGGATGTCGTGCTTCTGCGCGAAATCCGGCTCTCCGCTGCGCTCTGTGCGGCAGGCGGTGAGCGTTGCGGCGGCGGTCAGGAGTATCGCCGCAATCTTAAGAACGGAATTGATTCTTTTCATAACTGCAGCGTTTAAACTTCTCCCCACTGGTCTTCGACGCCGGGGTCTATCATTTCGGATTCGGCAAGCATGGTATGCAGGCATATCGCGCATTCCGCTGCCTCTGGAGGGGTGTAGCATCTCTTTCTGGAGACGGCTTGGGGGTCAAAATACATTTTTTTGAGTTATTGTTGTACGTGAGGGACAAAGTTACAAAAATTTACGCTTGAATTAAAAAAATTTTGGAGATATGAATTTTCGTTGTATATTTGCAGTCCCAATCGCGGAAATAGCTCAGTTGGTAGAGCGCAACCTTGCCAAGGTTGAGGTCGCGGGTCCGAATCCCGTTTTCCGCTCAAAACAAACGGCAGCCATTGTGGTTGCCGTTTCGTTTTTTTTCTTATTTTTGCAGCAAGACCACATAGTTATGCTACACCGGGTACAACTCTGTCTTCTGTTGCTGAGGATTCCTCTGGCCATTGCCGCCAGGGATAAAGCTGCAGACGTTTACCTGCTGTCTTCCCAAACGGACGCAAGCGAGTGGGACCAGCGTATGATGCAACCC
>JAFZLQ010000048.1 GCA_017551425.1 Bacteroidales bacterium
GCTTGCAGGCCACGGTCGAAAGCGCCGCGCCGGCAAGCATGAGGAGGCGGGTATGAGGGTTCGTTGTCATCTGTTCCATTCTGCCGGAGCACGGTCTTGGGAAAGCAGCTCGCGCATGCGGTCGAAAACCGGGGCGGCGTGGGAGAAAAACATACGGTAGCCGTCGCAGAGGGCATTGACTCCAGTAAGCGAGTCGCGGTGCTGGGGGCATTCGCCGTTACATGCCGGCAGGAATTCGCAGCGGGCGCAGCGTGCGGGACGAGATGTCCACTTCCGGTAAGCGAAGCGTGCGTACTCCTCTCCGGCCATCAGCTCGCGTATGGGCGTTTCCAGGACGTTCCCGAGGCGGTAGCGCGGATAGACGAAGTGATCGCAGGCGTAGAGGTCGCCGTTGTGCTCGATGACGGCGTTGCCGCTGCATGTTTTCCCGAAGATGCAGACGCCCTCGCGCAGCCCGCACCATGCGCTCAGGGCGGAATCGAACAGCTGTACATAGTACTTGCCCACATCTTCCTTCGCCCAGGCGTCGAAGATGTCCGTCATGAATCGTCCGAAGCCCTCCGCGCTCACCGACCAGGACGCGGGCGCCGCACCTTCCGCTCCGGGCTCAACGATCAGCGGGCGCTGCTCTGTCAAAGTGTGCCGTTCTGCCAACGTGCGCTGTTCTGTCAGCGGGCGCTGTTCTGTCAGCGGGCGCTTTTCTGTCATTCTGAGCGAAGCGAAGAATCTCCCCTCCCTCTCCCGTACGAACTCCACTACCGGCAGGAACTGCATGAAACGGCTTCCGACGCCCTTCAGGAACCGATACACTTCCAGGCCGTGCCCCTCGCTTGCCCGGTTTACCGTGGTGAGGGTGTTGAATTCCACACCGCGTTCGCGAAGCAGCGACAGGCCGCGGATGACGTTGTCGAAAGTCGGGCGCCCGCCCCGGTAGAGCCGGAAGCGGTCGTGGATTTCGCGCGGGCCGTCCAGCGAGAGGCCCACAAGAAAGCCGTTATCCCGGAAGAAGTCCGCCCACTGGGGCGTAATCAGCGTCCCGTTGGTCTGGATGCTGTTCAGTACCGTCTTGCCGCCGGCGTAACGCCTCTGGAATTCAATCGCCTTGCGGAAGAAGTCGAGACCCATGACGAGAGGCTCTCCGCCATGCCAGACGAACTGCACCTCGGGGACGTCGTTCGCCTCGATATACGCCCGCGTCACGGCCTCCAGCACTTCCAGGCTCATTCTTGGCTCGATGCAGCCGTAGATTTCCGACTTGTCGAGGTAATAACAGTAAGTGCAGCCCAGGTTGCAGAGCGAGCCGGCAGGCTTGAGCATGATGTTGAACGCAGACGGCCCCGCAAGGCGTGCGGCGTCCTCAAGGGGTATGGTGTTCCGGGTGTTTGTCATTCTCTTGCCGAAAGATACAAAAAAATACCTATCTTTGGCAGCTTGAAACAGAACAGATTATGAACGAGAACAAGAAATCATCCTGTGGCGGCGCGTTGAAGGAGCTGCTGCTCATCACCTTTGGCGTCGTCATCGCCATCGGACTCACATTCGGCCTGGCATCGTGCCTTAAGCACAGGCAGAAGGCGGAAAACCGCCGTCAGACCGTCCTGATGGTCATCAGCGACATCGACAACTTCAAGCGCGAGCTGCAGTACTTCGACAGCTCCTATTTCTCCGTCTGGAAGAAAGACATCGAGGAGCTGCAGACCTTGTCGGCGGACAATATCAGGAAACTCACCGACGGGGAGCGTGAAAAATACTGGGACGCACTCCTGACCCCGCTCGCACTCACTCGCAGCAACATGATGGAAAGCATACTGAGCAACAATATAGGCATCTGGCTGTCCATCAATGACTTCAGGTTCATGGAGACGGTCGGCGACTGCTATTCCTATATAGCCAGCATAGAAAAGAACGTTAAGATAAAGATGGACGAAAAGGGCGCCATCGACAGAAACTTCGACCTCGAATACGGCCCGAAGGGCCTGTCCGACGGGGAACGCCTGGTCACCATCATCGGGCTCAAGGAAGTGAAGCGTTATATGGATGATCTCTGCAACGGCTTCATCCCCTATATCCGGGAGAGCGTCGAAGAATTGCAGCAGTACGTGAACGGGTGCCTGGAATTGATGAGCCTAAAAGAAGAGGACCTGGATGCTTTTGCGGCTTCCGGCAAGCTCTAGCCCCGAAAGAACTATAATTATCAACCATAAGTAGTGTATATGAAATTCAAGACAGTTGCAGCCGTATTGTGCTGCGCCCTTTTTGCAGTGGTCTCCTGCAATGAGCCCTTTATCCCGGAGCCCTCGGCTACGGATGACCTCCCGTTCCCGATTGATGTCAACAGGGACTTGACCACCGACCCCGGTGATGACTTCTGGCAGTATTGCAACGGCGACTGGTATGCCAAGACGGCCACCCCGGCGACGGGCGCCGTAGGAGGAATGTACGACCAGTCCATCTCCATCAACGAAATGGTGGAGACAATCAAGAAAGAGGATCCTTCGCTCAAGCGCTATTATCAGCTCAGCGACGAGCTGTATGCCCATTCCGATGAGGCGATGGCATATCTGATGGAGCTCGTGGCCAAGTATCCCAAGCCGGCTACGCGTGAGGACTGCCTGCGCATGTTCGGCAAGATGATCATGGACGGCATTACTCCCATCGGCGTTTCGCTCGTCAACGACTTCAAGGAGGGCCAGCTGGTGGGCGTGCTGGCATTCCCCGTGGCCCCCGTCTACCAATTCTCATATTCCGAAGTGCCCGATGCCCTTAAAGGCGATCTCAGGCTGATTACGGAAGGTATGGGGATTGATGCCTCAACCCTCTATTACAACGAGCATTCGGTCCTTGTGCTGAGCACCCTCGCGGGCCAGTCGCTTGATTACCTGTATTCCATCGCCCAGAGCGCATGGGCGTCGCTTTATCCCTATGTGAGCGAGGAGCTGAATGCCAGCCTCGGCAGTGGAGCACAGACTCCGGACCAGGTGCGTCAGAATGCGCGCGCCAACCTTAACTACCTGATTTCCAACAGGCTGGCGGTCAAGTACGTGACTCCCGACCTGAAGCAGCGCATCACCAATATCATGGAAGGAATCCGCGCCGCTTACCACGTGCGCATGGAGAACCTGGAGTGGATGAGCGAAACCACCAAGGCCAGCGCCATTGAGAAGCTGGAGAAAATGACGTTCTGCGTTGGCTCCCCGGACAACTGGTACGAGGACTGCCTGCCCGACCTGACCAAGTGCAACTCCCTCCTGGAGGCCGTTCATAAGCTGATGGTGGCCAAGACCCTGCTCTACAAGCATCTTATCGGCACCAACGACGGATTCAGCAACAGCATTACCGGAACCGGCATGGCGGCGACCGGCGAAATGATGGTCACCGACCTCACCATGGTGAATTCCTACTACAAGCGCGAGTTCAACGCCGTGGTCATCCTGCCCGCGCTGATGGTCCCTCCGATTGTAAGGACCGATTATTCCGAGGCCTACCTCTATGGCGTGATGGTCCCCGTGGCCCACGAAATCACCCATGCCTTCGACTCCGAAGGTTCCAAGTATGACGCCTATGGCCGCGTGCGCAACTGGTGGACCGTGGCCGACAAGATGGCCTTTGAAGACGAGCAGGCCAAGCTTATCCAGTGCTACAGCACCCTGGAGTACGATCCTGCCGGTCATCCCGGCCAGTACACCGACGGCGCCAAGACCCTTGCGGAGAACATCGCCGATCTGGGAGGTTTCCTCATCGCATGCGACGCCTACATGAAGCGCCTTCAGGAGCAGGGCTTCTCCGGCGATAACTTCGACGACCAGCTCAGGAAATTCTACGAGGCCTATGCACACGTTTACTGCATGAAGTACAGCGACGAGAAGCTTAACTCCATCGTAAATGAGGACAATCATTCCCACTGCCGCCTTCGCGTTAACGGAGTGGTGATGAATACGGATCTGTGGTATGACCTGTATGATGTGGACAGGAACAACGATCTGTACCTGCCCGTAGAACGCAGGACCTATATCTGGTAGCGTCCTCAAGACAATTGAAAAAGAGCCTGCGGCAACTCAATGCCACAGGCTCTTTTCTTATTGCCGGTTGGACCTGATGATATCGTTCAGCGATATGTTGGGATTGCGGTAGCGGGCTTCCGGGTTGCGTTCTCCCGGCAACTCCGGGTTCCTGGGCTTTAGGGTGAGGGCCTTCTGCGGGCAGGCGTGGGCGCAGGCCAGGCAGAATTCGCACTTTCCCCTGAAGGTAACGCCCCCGGAGGCCAGCGAGAAGTTCTTGTGAGGGCACACCTTCTCGCAAATCATGCACTGGACGCAGCGGTCCCTGTTAAGCTCCAGAAGGCGTTCGGACGTCATGCTGAAATGGCGTTCCTGCATGCCTTTCAGGAACTCCGCGTCGAAGGCGGCATGCCCGTCCTTCTCCTGCTCGGGCTGGACGTAGTTCTTATGCGCCCCCACATCTTCAAGCAGTACGGCCAGATTTTCGTCCACGTGCTTGTCGATCTTCAGCTGTTCGTACATGTCGAAGGCCGGCAGGTAATTCTCCACCATCAGGATTGTGTTGACGTAGTTGAAATCCACGCCTTTGTCCAGGGCGAAATCATGCCACCATTCGGCCACCCTCGCGCAGTTGTTGCCGTAAGTGGAGATGGCGAAGAGATAGCGCGCCTTGAAACTGTTCTTTTCCAGGAATTCCTGCACGATCACCGGAGCGGCCGAGCCGAAGTCCGGGAACACGAGGCCGATCTCGTCGGCCACATATTTCTGGCTGCCCTTTTTGAGCTCCTGCGGGATGCTGAGCGGGTTGTCGGAGAACTGCCTGGCGATGAACAGGGAGTTGCCTGTGGCGGTAAAGTAAAAGACCAGCCGTTTTTTATTCTTCATCCTGGCGCGGTCCTTCAGGATGGCGGCGTGAGCGTTGGGGGCGATTCCGGCCATGGCGACAGCCGCCAGGCTGATTCCCATTCGTTTGAGGGCGTCTCTTCTGTTCATATTGTTGCTATGTTACTGATTGTCTGACGAATAGGCCCGCGGCTGTTCTCCGGGAAGCAGCGGGAAGTCGGGATTGGGCGTGTGGGCCGATGCCATGATGTCCTTCAACCTGGCGGCCACTTCCGGATACGAGTCCGCGAGGTCCAGGGTTTCGCCGGGGTCGTCGTCGAGGTTGTACAGCTCGTAGCGGGGGGTGCCGGTACGGATGTCCAGGTGGACGAGCTTCCACGGGCCCTCGCGTACGGCCTGGCGCCCGCCCAGTTCCTGAAATTCGAAGTACAGGTAGTCGTGCTCCTTCTGGCCGCGGCGGCCCTCCAGAAGCGGCAGCAGGCTCACGCCGTCCAGGCCGTGCGAGGGTGCGGCGCCCGTAAGTTCGCGGAGCGTGGGCATCAGGTCCCAGAAGCTGCACATGAACGGGGTGACGCCCCCCGGCTTGACGTGTCCGGCCCAGCTGACTATCATCGGCACGCGTATGCCTCCTTCATAGACATCGCGCTTGTAGCCGCGCCAGGGGCCGTTCGAGTCGAAGAAATCAGGATCTGCGCCACCCTCCTTGTGGGGGCCGTTGTCGCTGCTGAATATGATGATGGTGTTGTCGTAAACACCCAGCTCCTTAAGCTGCCGCACTATGTCGCCCACGTACCAGTCGAGCCGGGCTATCATCGCCGCAAACGTGGCGTGCGGGTATTCCTGGGAGCAGTATCCGCCCTTGCGGAAGAAGGGGCCGTCGTCGGTTCCGCGGAAAGGCGTCTCGGGATACATCCCCCTGTATCTGCGTATGAGGCTGTCTTCCGGGGTGATGAGTTCGGCGTGCGGGATGGTGGTGGGATACCACATGAAGAAGGGTTTGCCGTCCGCCGCCGCCCTGTCCAGGAACTCCTTGGCCTTGCGGTGGATGAGGTCCGGTGCGTATTCGCCCTCGCCGTAAGGCATGTCGGTGGCCAGTTCCACCCGCTCGCCGTTGTGCCAGAGGTGGTCCGGGTAGTAGCTGTGGGCGAGGAGCTGGCAGTTGTAGCCGTAGAACTCATCCACACCCTGCGCATCCGGGGAACCAGTGGAGCCGATGAATCCGAGGCCCCATTTGCCGAAGGCGCCGGTGGTGTAGCCGGCTGCCTTCATGTCCTTGAATATGGACGCAGCGCCCTCCGGGAGGGGGAACTGGCCTTCCGGGTCGAGCTCGAGGTTGCCGCGGATGGGCGTATGGCCGCTGTGGGTGCCGGTGATGAGGCAGGAGCGCGACGGGGCGCTGACGGTGGTGCCGGAGTAGCACTGGGTGAAGCGCAGGCCCGTGCCCGCGAGGGCGTCGATGTTGGGCGTCTGGAAACGCTGCTGCCCGTAGCAGCCGAGGTCGCCCCAGCCGAGGTCGTCGGCAAGGATGAAGACTATGTTGGGCTGGGGCTCCGTCTGTGTCGAACAGGCTGCTGCGGCAATGGCTCCGCCCGCAAGGAGCATGACTCTTTTCATCGGCTGCAAATTATGCGTCGGCAAAGGTCCTGCCGTCGTCAAGTACGATCTGAAGTTTGGTGTATTCGCTGTGGAAGTCGTTCAGCAGACGGTCCAGATAACGCGCGCTCTCCCATTTGCACATGGGGAGGTCGTGCAGGAGGTAGTTGCCGCAGGCCTCGGGGCGCGTGGCCGGCACCTCGTCCTGGGTGAGTATCCACCTGAGGCATTCGACAGTAAGGCGCCTCATGTCCTCCACGCCGTAAGACCCTGTCATGACCACATACATGCCCGTGAGGCAGCCCATGGGGCCTACATAGACAACATCGTCCTTTACCTCGGAATTGCGGAACCACGTGGCCATCAGGTGCTCAAGGCTGTGCATGGCGGCGGGCGCCACCGCCGGTTCCTTGTTGGGTTCGGTAATCCTCAGGTCGAAGGTTGTGAAGCCCTTGTCCTTGCGCGAAACGTAGATTCCCGGCTTCAGCTGCGTATGGTCGATAGTGAAACTCTGTATGACTTCCATGACACAAAGTTATTAAATGTTTGAGATAATACATATATTTGTATCAATGAAGAAGTATTTCGCCGTAATCCTTGTGGTTCTGCTGCTTCCCCTGCAGCAGTCGTGCACCAAGCCCAAGCTGTCCGACAGGCTCCAGAGCAGCCTCATAGAGCTGGACAGCTACGTGGCGTCCCGCACGGTGTTCGAGGCCCGCAAGAAAAGCCAGCTGGACGCCCTCAGGAAGCTGCTTCAGGCCAGTCCGGACGACGCCTCCCGCCTGGGGCTGTGCCGCGAGCTTGCCGACGAGTACTTCGCTTACAATTTCGACTCCACCCAGTACTATCTCAGGCAGTGCATAAGCCTGGCGGAAGCCCTGGGCGACGCCGTGCAGCTCGGCCGCGCATCCATCACCCTGGGGCACCTGTACACCAAATCGGGACATTTCATGGAGGCCTACAACAGGCTCTATGTCCTGATGGACGAGGAATCCCTGCCGGAATCGCTGCGGGCAGACTACCTGTTTGCGCTGTATGACTTCAGCCGCGACCTCGCGGGCAACTCCGGCATGGCGGAACGGCTCTCCATCCCGGACAGGAACAGCTACAGGGACAAACTGTACAAGGTCCTTCCCAGGGATTCCGAGCTGTACCTCAAGGTGAAGATGGACGAGATGGTGCAGGAAGGCAGGCTGGAGGCCGCTGACAGCCTGGGGCGCATACTGATAGCCCGTTCCGATCCCAACGCGCACCCGTACGCGATTTACGCATACGAGATGTCGGAAGTGTGCTATCTCAAGAACCAGATGGACGACCGTCTGGAATGGCTCATCAAGTCCGCCGAGTGCGACATGATAAACTCCGTGAAGGATTACGCGTCGCTTACCATGGTTGCCCAGGCCCTCGTTTCCACGGACGTGGACAGGTCGTTCCGCTACCTGCGGATAGCCCAGGAGGATGCCCTGTTCTATAACGCCAAGCTGCGCCCGTGGCAGATTTCCCAGTTCTTCATGGGCATAGAGAACGCATATACGGACCGCCTGAGCAACGCCCGCCGTTCTTCCGCCTGGGCTTCCGTGGCGATGGCGGTGCTTACTCTCGTGCTTTCGCTGCTTGCGCTTTCCCATATCGGACGCAGCAGGAAACTCCGCCGCACAAACGCCCAGCTGGAAGAAAGCCACCGTCAGCTGGCCATGGCCAACATCGCCCTCAACGACCTCAACGCCAGGCTTTCCAAGGCTGACAGCATCAAGGAAGACTTCATCGTGGGCTTCCTGCACAAACTGTCGGATCAGGTTGCCGGACAGAGGGCGGAAGACAACCACATGCGTACTCTCCTCAAGCAGGGCAAGTCCGCCGAGCTGCTCAGGGAGCTGGATCTCTCCACCCGTTCGGAAAAGAACCTCAAGGAGTATTACCGCACCTTCGACATAACCTTCCTCGGACTTTACCCCGATTTCGTAGAGCAGTTCAACGCCTTGCTCAGGGAGGACGCCCGCTTCCATCCGCGCGAGGGGAGTCTCAACACCGAGCTCCGCATCTTCGCGCTCATACGCCTGGGCATAGACGATTCCAAGGAAATAGCGTCCATCCTGCACTACTCCCTGAGCACTATCTACAACTACAAGGTCTCCGTGAAGAACTCCTGCCTGGGGGACCGCGACAGCTTTGAAGACCGCGTGAAACAGATAGGAAAGTAGTGGATACGCCACTTTGTATCCACTACTAATTTCGATGTGTTTCGTTTCCATAACGCACTGATAATCAATGGGTGTATGTTTCGCACCCGCTACTATTTCCCTATACCGCGCGCAAGGGCTTGCATAAGAAGTGTATTTTTGCATCAAAACACTTTTCAATAACCCAAAATCGCAAACCCAGCGTATGAAAAAATTAGCAACTCTGATTCTCGGATTGGCACTCAGCCTCGCCGTCTTCGCCCAGGGCGTCAAGCTCAGCGGCGTGGTGCGCGACAGCGCCAATCAGCCGGTCGTGGGTGCTTTCGTCGTTGAGCAGGGCACCAGCAACGGTACCATGACCGCTGCCGACGGCTCCTTCTCCCTGAGCGTTCCCAAGGGCGCCAGGGTGGAGGTCTCCTGCATCGGCTATGAGACCCTCACGGTAACGGCATCGGACGACCAGCCTCTCGACCTCGTCCTGAGCGACGACACCCAGATGCTGGAAGAGACCGTGGTCATCGGCTACGGCGTCCAGAAAAAGAGCGTCGTGACTGCGTCCATCGCCAAGGTGGATGCCGACGCCCTCGGCCTCACGGCCCCCACCCGCGTGGACAACGCCCTCAAGGGCCTCACCGCCGGCGTTACCGTCACGGCGTCATCCGGCCAGCCCGGAGCATCGTCCCGCATCCGCGTCCGCGGCGTGGGCTCCATCAACTCGTCCGACCCTATCTACATCGTTGACGGCATGCCCATCAGCGGCGGCATCGACTACCTCAATCCTTCCGACATCGAGAGCATCGAAGTCCTCAAGGACGCCGCTTCAGGTGCGGTATATGGTACGCGCGCGGCCAACGGCGTCGTGCTCGTCACCACCAAGAGGGGCAGCAACGGCAAGGCACAGATCGACTACAACTTCTCCTACGGTATATCAAGCCCTTGGAAGGAGCGTGAGGTGCTGAACGCCAGCGAGTACGCCCTTCTCATGAACGAAGGCCTCATCAACTCCGGCCAGGCCCCCCGCTACGCAGATCCGTTCAGCTACGGCGAGGGCACCGACTGGCAGAAGGAAGTCTTCAACTACAACGCTCCCCAGCAGACCCACGAGGTCTCCGTAAGCGGCGCGTCCGACGTGGCCAACTACTACCTGTCCCTCGGTTACACCGACCAGGAAGGTATAGTCGGCGGCAACTTCAACCGTTCCAACTACAACCGTCTGACCCTCCGCAGCAACACCAGCTTCACCCTCTGGGACGCCAGCGCCGAGCGCAGCGTCCTCAACAAGATGGTGCTCACCAGCCAGCTGTCCTACGCCCGCGTGAGCTCCAAGGGTATCGCCGAGAACTCCCAGTGGGGTTCCCCCCTCGGCTCCGCACTCGCGCTGAGCCCCATTCTCGGAGTCTATGCCACCGAGGACCAGATAAAGGACTACGGTATCGTCTATGCCGGCGAGAAACTCCTCACCGGAGCCGACGGCCGCATCTACATGATCCCCGGCGGAAGCTACAACGAGATGGTCAACCCCATCGCATCCCTGTCCCTTCCCGCCAACGACAACTGGAGCCACAAGATCGTGGGCGCCTTCAGCGGCGAACTCCAGATCTGGGACAACATCAAGCTGCATTCCACCTTCAGTACCGACATGAGCTTCTGGGGCAACAGCGGATACACCCCCCTGTTCTACCTCTCCGGCAACAACAGGGCGAGTTCCACCAACGTGAACGCCCAGTACGAGAAGGGCCTCGTCTGGCAGATTGAAAACTACCTCACCTGGAACAAGGACTTCGGCAAGCACAGCGTATCCCTCCTCCTCGGCCAGAGCGCCCTCGAAAACACCAGCGACGGCCTGTACGGCATGCGCCGCGACATTGCCGAAGAGTGGTACGGCAAGCCCTACATCAACAACGCACCCAACAACACCGACGATCCCGACAAGCAGAGCGCAAGCGGCTGGGTGAATTCGGCATATCGCCTCGCATCCTACTTCGCCCGTGCCGACTGGAACTACGACGAGCGCTACATGGCCCAGGTCACGTTCCGCCGCGACGGCAGCTCGCGCTTCGGCGCCAACAACAAATGGGGTAACTTCCCGTCCTTCTCGCTCGGCTGGAACCTCCACAGGGAGCCCTACATAACGCTTCCCGCATGGTTCACCACCGCCAAGGTACGCTTCTCATGGGGTATCAACGGATCCGACGCGTTCGAGGCCTTCCGTTACACCACCCTCACCGACAAGAACAACAATTATATATTCGGTACCGGCGAGTCCATCGCTCAGGGCGTCAAGTCCAGCGGCCTCGCCAACCCCGACCTCCACTGGGAGCGTTCCATCCAGACCAACCTCGGTTTCGACCTCGGCTTCTTCCAGAACGCCCTCACTCTCGGAGTCGATCTCTACAACAAGACCACCGACGGCATGCTCCTTCAGATGCCCACCCCTTCCTACGTGGGTGAGTCCAGCCCCTGGGGCAACGGCGGCGAGATGGTCAACCGCGGCGTCGAGTTCGAGGCCAGCTACAAATGGGGAGCCGGCGACTGGAACTTCCGCCTGGGCGGCAACGCCACCTACCTCTACAACCGCCTGATCTCCATGGGCAACGAGAGCGGATTCCAGAACTACGACTCCTTCCAGGGCGCAGGCGCCATGACCCGCGGCGAGAACGGCTACCCGTTCCCGTTCTTCTACGGTTACAAGACCGACGGCATCTTCCAGAACCAGGCCGAAATCGACGCCTACGTCAACAGCAACGGCGACAAAATCATGCCTGACGCGGTTCCCGGCGATGTCCGCTTCGTGGATGCCGACGGCGACGGCGACTTTGACGCCGACGACCGCACCTACATCGGCAACGGCATGCCCGACTGGACCTTCGGCCTCAACTTCTCCGCAGGCTGGAAGGGACTCGACTTCTACATGCTGTGGCAGAGCACCGTCGGCAACGACGTGCTCGACGTAACCCGCCGCAACGACGTCTCCGAGTCAAACCTTCCGGCATACATGCTCGGACGCTGGACCGGTGAAGGCACCTCCAACAAGTATCCCCGCCTCGTCCGCGGCGACAACGTAAACTGGCAGATGTCAGACCTTTACGTACAGGACGGCAGCTACCTCCGCCTCAAGAACATCCAGCTCGGATACACCCTTCCCCAGAAGTGGACCGAGAAGATCCTCATCTCCTCCCTCCGTCTCTACGTAGCGGCGGAGAACCTGCTTACCTTCACCAACTATCGCGGATACGATCCCGAAATCTCCTCCGGCGGCACCTCCCTCGGCGTTGACTACGGCGTATATCCCCAGCCCCGTACCCTCCTGGCCGGTCTGAACCTCAAGTTCGGCCGCAGCTCCAGAAGCGCCGCCGTCAAGGCCGCTTCCGAGTATGTCGACAGGTACGTTCCTGCAAGGCCCGAAGAAAAGGTGATAGAGAAAGAGGTCGTCAGGGAAGTCATCAAGGAAGTCCCCGTAGAGGTGGTCAAGGAAGTCATCAAGGAAGTTGTGAAGGAAGTTCCCGTCAACACCCTCAGGGAGGCTTACACCGAGTATCTCTACTTCGCCATCGACAAGGCTGAACTCCAGAGCGAAGAGGCCGTCAAGCTCGGCCGCATCGCCCAGATCCTCAAGGACAACCCTCAGGCGGGCATCACCGTTACCGGTCATGCCGACAGCGCCACCGGAACCCCCGACCGCAACCGCGTTCTTGCAGCCGAGCGTGCCGAGACAGTGTCCGCCCTTCTCCAGAAGGCAGGCATAGAAGCCGGCCGCATCAGCGTACAGACCGGCGGAGACCTGGATGCATCCGCTGCACCCGAGGCCAACCGCGTAGCCGTTTGCATTGTGAAATAATCAAGAGCGAAAGAGATTATGAAAAGAAATATGATTATCGCCGCCCTTGCGGCATTCGCCCTTTCCAGCGTTTCCTGCACGAGTGAATTCCTCTCCGTGGAGCACACCAGTGCCGTCCCCCTCGAGGAGTACTTCACCACCGAACCCCATCTCCAGGAGGCCCTCATTGCCGCCTACGATCCCCTCGAGTGGTTCGACTGGACCAACCAGTACACCCCCGTCAACATAATGTCGGACATCATGGCAGACCAGATCTGGGTCGGCGGCGAAAGCAAGACCGACAACGAGTTCTGGCATCTCATGATGAACTATGAGGCCCTTCCCACCAACTGCATGTCGAGCATCCTGTCCGACTGCTACAGCGGCGTGAAGCGCTGCAACGACGTCCTCACCTACATGGGATGGGTTGAAGACCTGCCCGAAGAGACCGCCAAGAGCGTCGAGGCCCAGGCCCGCGTGCTGCGCGCCTTCTACTACAATATATTGTGGAAATTCTGGGGCAACATCCCTTATTACGAGACCAACCTTACCGGCGACTTCACCGGCGAGCAGTTCACCGCAGACGAGGTTTACGCCAAGTTCATCGCCGACCTCGAAGGCGCCATAGCCATCGGCGCCCTTCCCATGAAGAGGGAAGGCGAGGAGACCGGCCGCGTGACCACCGCGATGGCCTACATGCTCTACGCCGAGGCCGTGCTTTACCAGAACGACGAAAGCCGCTTTGCCAAGGCACTCGACTACATGAAGGAAATAATCTCCAGCGGCAAGTACGCCCTGGTTCCCGACTACGGCACCATCTTCAAGGAAGAAGGCGAATGGAGCAGCGAGTCCATCTTCGAGATCGACTACAAGTCGGTCGGCGGCCAGCGCTACTGGAGCTGGGTCCGCGGAGCCGGCGGCACCATCCTTCCCCGCCTGATTTCCCCTTACGGATGGTCCGGTGATTCCGAGCACGACGCCGGCTGGGGCTTCGCTCCCGTACGCAAGGAGACCTACGACATGTACGACGCCGCAGACGCCCGCCGTGCCGCAACCTGCTGGGTTGTAGATCCTTCCCTCAGCGACAAGTACACCCACCGTTACCAGGATACCGGCATTTTCCTCGAGAAGTACGTCGCCTACAAGGCCAACGGCGACACCGACGGTGATGCCGACATGCGCTTCAACAACAACCTCCGTTACTACCGCTATTCCGAGACCCTGCTCAACGCAGCCGAGCTCGTGGCCCGCGGCGCCGGTTCCGGCGACGGAGAGAAGTGGCTCAACGAGGTGCACTCCCGCTCCCTCGCCGGCAAGACAGTCAGCTTCTCCCTCGACAACATCAAGGAAGAGCGCCGTCTTGAGTTCGTGGGCGAAGGCAAGCGCTACTGGGACCTCGTCCGCTGGGGCGACGCTCCCACCGTGCTGGTTCCCGACACCTACGGCTACCGTACCAATTCCTGGACCGCGTCCAAGAAGTATCTTCCCTTCCCCCAGAGCCTTATGGACGCTACCGAAGGCAAGACTTACGAGCTGAGGCAGAACAACTATTAAAGAAGTTCCGACAATGAAAAAAGCATTATACATTCTTGCGGCGGCGTCCCTTGTCCTGACCGCCTGCGCCAAGGAAGAATTCGAGCATCCCAGCGAGCTTAACGCTCCCAAGACAGCGTCGGAATACACTCCCGTCGTCTCTGTGGACCAGGAGCTCAACCAGGTCACATTCTCCGTCAGCGAGACCGGCGTCATCCCCGTGTGGGTGTTCCAGAACAGCGCCGGCGAGTGGGCCGAATACCACGCCCGCAACGGCTTCAAGAAGATCTATACCACGGCCGGCGACTACGCCGTACGCCTGTACATCATGAATTCCTCCGGTGTTACGCCCGATTATGTGGAGAAGACATTCCACATCGACAACACCATCATGAACTTCGACAAGTACATCCGTCAGATTTCCGGCGGATCGGAGAAGGTCTGGAGGATAGACAACAGCGTCGCTGCGCATCATGCCTGCGGCGAGAGCGTCGGAAATCCTACCGGATGGTGGGCAGCCAAGCCCGACGAGAAGGCAGCGTTCGGCATCTACGACAACCGCCTGACCTTCAGCTCCGCCGGTGACTACACCTTCGATCCGGGCGAGTCCGGCACCGTCTATGTGAACACCGGAGTCAACGTAGCCCCTTACGGAGCGTTCCAGGAGTCTTCCGACTACACCGTCTCCGTGAGCAAGGAGACTACTCCTTACAGCTTCGGCGTTGAGGGTTCGGACCTCGTGCTCAAGCTGCAGAACGGCGCCCTGTTCCCGTACATCCCCAACAACGATTACGTGAACGACAGCAAGTTCTATGTGATCTCCCTCGACAACAGCTCCATGACCCTCGTGTGGTACACCGCTACCGGCAACAACGGCGGTCCCATCGCATGGCAGTTCATCCTCACCAGCAAGGAGCCCGGCACCGAGCCCGAGAGTACCGAGGATCCCCAGCAGCCCGGCGGATACACCTACGGCGAGAACCTCATCGGAGACCTGTATATCGATTCCACATGGTTCAGCCCCGGTGACTGGTCCGGCGGCCTCAATCCCAACGCCAGCTTCGAGAACGGCAAGCTTACCCTTACCGTACCCGACGGAGTGGGCGGCAGCGAGTGGCAGGGCCAGGTGAAGCTGGTTGCCAACGTGCCCGCGGATCCCGAGAAGAAGTATTCCTTCTCCTGCAGGATCGAGTCTTCCACCGACGGCACCTGCACCGTGAAGGTAGCCGATGCCACGGCGGACGCCGAGCACGCGTTTTTCTACGATCCCAACGTCGGCCTGACTGCTTACGAGGCCCTTTCCTACAAGAACGAGCCCGTCGTTCCCGACCGCGCATACGAGTCGGTAATGGTGATCTTCGACTTCGGCCGTATGGCTGCGGGCACCGAGATTACAGCCACCGACATCAAGCTCTGCGAGATTACCGGAGAGTCCTCCGGCGGCCAGGGCGGCTACACCTATGGTGACGAGCTGCTCGGCGGCCTGTACGTCCACTCCACATGGTTCAGCCCGGCCGACTGGTCCGGCGGCCTCGATCCCCAGCTTGTCTTCGAGGGCGGCAAGGCAACCCTTACCGTGCCCGCGGTTGGCGGCAGCGAGTGGCAGGGCCAGGTGAAGCTGGTTGCCGACATCCCCGCAGATCCAGAGAAGCAGTACTCCTTCGCCTGCAACGTGGAGTCTTCCACCGACGGCACCTGCACCATCAAGCTTGCCGATGCGGCAGCGGACGCAGAGCATGCGTTCTTCTACGATCCCAACGTGGGCCTCACCGCATACGACGTGATCGCCTACAAGAACGAGCCCGTCGTTCCCGACCAGGCATACGAGTCGGTCATGGTGATCTTCGACTTCGGCCGTCTGGCTCCCGGTACCGAAATCACCATCACCGGCATCTCCCTCAAGGAGATTACCGGCGAGAGCAGCGGCGGCAACGGCGGTGGCGGCAACTATGGGGACAGCATCCTCGGCGGCCTGTATGTCCACTCCACATGGTTCAGTCCGGCCGACTGGTCCGGCGGTCTCGATCCCCAGCTCAGCTTCGAGGGCGGCAAGGTTACCCTTACCGTGCCCGCGGTTGGCGGCAGCGAGTGGCAGGGCCAGGTGAAACTGGTTGCCGACGTGCCCGCAGACCCTGAGCTGGCATACGAGTTCACCTGCAAGATCGAGTCGTCAGAAGACGGCACCTGCACCATCAAGGTAGCCGATGCCGCGGCCGACGCCGAGCACGCGTTCTTCTACGATCCCAACGTGGCCCTTACCGCTTACGACGTCATCTCGTACAGGAACGAGCCCGTTTCTCCCGACCGGGCCTACGACGCAGTCATGGTCATCTATGACTTCGGACGCATGGCTCCCGGAACGGAGATAACCATATCCGACATCGCACTCCGTCCTCAAAAGTAAGGCAATGTTCGACAAGCGATTACTTTCGGTCTTTCTTGCCGCCGCGGCACTTATCTGCTGCGGCGGGAAGGAGGATCCCACCGAGCCGGAAGACAAGGTAAAGACCACTCCCGAGTCGCTCTCATTCACCGCCGAACCCCAGACGCTCACCATCAGCGTTGACGCCGGAGAGGCCTTCCAGGCATACTGCAACGACGATTGGGTGACCGTAGATCCCGCTTATACCTCTACTCCGTCCGGCACGGTGAAAGTCACCGTCACGGAAAACATGGAGTTCGAGGCCCGCAGCACGGAGCTGGTCATCAAGGCCGGCACAGTGCGCCACAAGGTGCCCGTTACCCAGGCGGCGGCCACGGCTCCGTCCATTGTCGCCCCCGACGGATACAAGCTCGTTTGGAACGACGAGTTCGACAAGGCAGGCAAGCCCGACGAGAACGAGTGGTGGTACGAGACAGGTGGCGGCGGCTGGGGCAACAACGAGCTCCAGCAGTATGTGGCCCAGGCCAAGGACGGCGAGGAGCTTGCCGTGATTTCCGGAGGTTCCCTAAAGGTGACCGCCAAAAAGATCGGCAATACGGTCTATTCCATCCGCATGAACACCCGCAAGGGCTGGACTTACGGCTGGATTGAGGCCAAGCTCAAGGTCTCCGACGCCCGCGGCTCCTGGCCCGCGTTCTGGATGATGCCGAAGAATTACACGACCTGGCCCGGGGACGGCGAAATCGACATCATGGAGTACGCCATCTCCACCCAGGGCAAGAACCGCAGCTCCTCCAGCATCCACTGCAACGCCTTCAACCACATGAAAGGCACGCAGAAGACCCACGTACAGTCCGTCAGCAACGCGGCTAGCGAGTATCACGTCTATGCCTGCGAGTGGACTGCAGACTGGATGAAGTTCTACATCGACGGCAAACAGCACCTGCAGGTCGATAACGACGGCAAGGGCTACGACCACTGGCCCTTCTACACCCCTTTCTATGTCAAGTTCAACATGGCATGGGGCGGTAACATGGGCGGCACAGTAAATGAGGACGATCTCCCCGCCGTAATGGAGGTGGATTACGTCCGCGTTTTCCAGAAATTATGAGTTTCACAAGAAGATCATACCTGATTCTGGCAGTCCTGCTCCTGGTGCAGTCCTGCGGCGGCCGCAAGGCTTCCACCGTAGGCTCCACACCGGAAGTGGAGGCCCGCGTGGAGCGCATCCTTTCGCAGATGACCCTGGCCGAGAAGATCGGCCAGATGAACCAGGTCTCTGCCGGAGGGGATGTCTCCGACTATGCGGCGGCCCTCCGCAACGGGCAGATAGGCTCCATACTGAATGAGGTTGACCCGGAGAAGATAAACGAGTTCCAGCGCATCTGCGTGGAGGAATCGCGGCTCGGAATCCCCCTGCTGGTGGCCCGCGACGTGATTCACGGATTCCATACCGTTTTCCCCATCCCGCTCGGGCTTGCCGCCACCTTCGATCCCGCCCTCGTTGAGGAGGGGGCCCGCGTGGCGGCCGTAGAGGCCACGTCGCAGGGCGTCCGCTGGACGTTCTCCCCCATGCTCGACATTGCCCGCGACCCCCGCTGGGGCCGCATCGCAGAGGGCAGCGGGGAAGATACGTACCTGGACGCCCGCATGGCGGAGGCCATGGTCCGCGGATATCAGGGACGCATCGCCGACTCCACTTCCATGTCGGCCTGCATCAAGCATTTCGTGGGCTACGGAGCGGCCGAGGGAGGGCGCGACTACAACAGCACCTTCCTCACCGAGAGGCAGTTGCGCAACGTCTATCTGCCTCCTTTCGAGGCTGCGGTCAAGGCCGGCGCGCACACTCTCATGACCTCCTTCAACGACAACGACGGCGTGCCTTCCACCGGCAACGCCTTCGTGCTCAAGGATATCCTGAGGGACGAATGGGGCTTCGACGGCCTCGTCGTCACCGACTGGAACTCAATGGGGGAAATGGTCAACCACGGATTCGGCACGGACCGCAAGGACGTGGCTGGCAAGGCCCTTGCCGCCGGGGTCGATATGGACATGATGACCTTCGGCTTCATCTCCCACATCGAGGAGCTGGTAAAGTCGGGTGCCGTCAGGCAGTCCACCATAGACAACTCGGTGCGCAACATCCTCAGGATCAAGCTGCTGCTGGGCCTGTTCGAACACCCGTACATAGACGTCGAGGCTTCCCGCGCGGTGCAGTACGCCCCCGCCCACCTCGACGCAGCGCAGCGTTCGGCCGAGGCCTCCGCAATCCTGTTGAAGAACGATTCCGGAGTCCTTCCGCTTGCCACTGATCCGGGCCGCATACTGGTTACCGGACCCATTGCGGACGCCCCCCACGACCAGCTCGGCACCTGGGCCTTCGACGGCGAGAAATCGCACACCGTCACCCCTCTTGCCGCCCTGCGCGAGCGTTTCCCCGGCAAGGTCGAATACGTACCCGGCCTGAGTTACAGCAGGGAGGAGAAGGACCGTTTTGACGATGTTCTCCGCGCCGCCCGCCGTTCCGACGTCATCCTTGCCTTCGTGGGCGAGGAGGCCATTCTGTCCGGCGAGGCCCACTGCCTGTCGGATCTCAACCTCATAGGCTCCCAGAGCGCTTTGCTCGAGGCTCTCAAGTCCACCGGAAAGAAGGTGGTCGTTACTGTTATCGCCGGCCGTCCGCTCACCATAGAGCGCGACCTCCCCAATGCCGACGCCCTGCTGTACTCCTTCCACCCCGGCACCATGGGCGGTCCCGCCCTCGTGCGCCTGCTTACCGGCGAGGCCGTGCCTTGCGGCAAGACTCCGGTAACCTTCCTCCGAACCGTCGGCCAGGTGCCGATGTACTACAGCCACAACATGACCGGCAGGCCTTACAGGAACGAAAAGCTCCTGGACGAAATCCCCTTGGAGGCCGGCCAGACGTCGCTTGGCAACACTTCTTATTACCTTGATTCGGGCCCCCTGCCGCTGTTCCCCTTCGGCTACGGACTCAGCTACACCAGCTTCTCCTACTCGGACGTCAGGCTCGACAGGAAGAGTTATGGGGTTGCGGACACCCTGCGCGCATCGTGCACGCTTGCCAATACCGGCAGCTGTGACGGCGCCGAGGTGGTGCAGCTGTACGTACGCGATCTGGTGGGCAGCGTCACACGCCCCGTCAAGGAACTCAAGGCCTTCACGAAAGTCAGCCTCAAGGCGGGCGAAAGCCGTACCGTAGAGCTGGCCGTCCCCGTTTCGGAGCTTGCCTTCTGGGGACTCGACCGTCAAAGGAAAGTCGAGCCCGGCGAGTTCCTCCTGTGGATCGCGGGCGACAGCGCCTCGGGCGAACCGCTGTCTTTCAGCGTGAAGTAGTTCTTACCCCAGTTTCTTGAGTATCAGCGGGATAGCGAGAAGCAGGAAGCTGTCGTACTTGAGATTGTCGGGATCTGAACGGCGAAGGTCCAGATAGGAACACAAATCTACATGGGACGGGTCGGATGCTTTGTTTTTAAGCATCCGGCCATACGCCGTTTTCTTGCGTGAATAGAGCGTCTCGTACAGCAGGCGCTCTTCTTTGTCGGGATTCCTGAATCCCAGGATGAGCCTTTCGGCAACCCATCGGTTGTGCTCGCTGCACGACAGGGAGTCGTTGTTTGTCTCCCAGGCCTCGCGTTCCGTCACGCCGTGCTCCATGGCGTATTTCCTGATTCCCAGGGCGCGGGACTCGAAGCAGTCTGCGCAGAAAATGTTGGAGAGGCCGTATTTCACCGCAAGCTGGCTTGCCTGCCATTTGGCGTCGTTTATCATCGGCGCCATCTTCTTGCCGAGGAGCTTGAACTGGAAGGTGTCCAGGGCGAACATGTATCTCTTCGCGCAGTGGATGTCTTCCGCCGGCAGGTTGTCTATGACGGCACCGAGTTCGTACACCCGGCTGGAGAGTATCGCCTTGCGGGTATCTATCGAAAAGACGGTGTCCGGCTCCCTGGATGCGGCAAAAGCGAGAATGTCTTCTTCTTTTATGAGCATGGCGCCTTCGCCCGCGGGGGCTTCCCTTACGACCTTGAACTCAATGTCGAGGTACGAGTCTTCGTTGAAGGTTTTGCCGTAAACGCTGTACCTGCAGTGCTGCAGGAGGCCTCCAAGGTATTCCTCCCTGCCGAGTTCGGCCACTACGGTCCCGGCGTCCATGCCGCTCACCAGGTTCACCACCGTACGGTTCCTGCAGACGAGGTTCCCGAAGATGTCCCTCTCGGAATAGTTGATGAAATGGGCGTAGAGGGCAAGCTGGCGCACTGCGGAAAGCATCAGCGGGCTGTCTCCGTCCACGACGGCCTCCAGGCGGCAGTCTGAACCGGGGCTGACGGCCAGGTCCTTCAGCCTGTCAAGTATATAGGCCCTGGCGATGTACCAGTTTTTCACGGTCTCTTCCGGAAAACTGCTTCCGTCCCTGCGCCTGAGGTATTCGAACGGGCGCTCGCTCAAGACTTTTTTCTTCATTTTGCGACGGAGTTTATGTTGCGGATGTCATCTGCCGAAGGCGCCTGGTAGAGGCGCAGCCCGAAGCGGCCCATCGCCTCTATCATCTGCTCCGTCATCCGGGACTGCCGGAAGTCGTACGAGCAGAAATCGGTGTCCAGCACGAAAGTATAGACCTGAAGGGGCAGGCCGCTGTCTTTCTGGTCCAGCCATCGTACTATGAGGTGGGGCTTCTGGGAAACGTGCGGGTTGGCCATCAGCCAATGGTGCAGGTAAATCCTGTAAAGATGTGCGTTGAGCGCGCCTTCCTTGAGGTCTTCTTCCGGCAGGTACGGGCCGATACCGGGGTCTGACCTGAACGCCTCGGCCTCCTCTGCGGTCACGGGGCGGAAGCTCTCGGTATCCAGGGTGAAGGTTTTCATCATCCTGCGGCCGTAAGTCTTGCCGCCGGCCATGTTCTGCAGGTTGATGAAGTGGTCTGCCTGCAGTGCGCTGATGGGGATGACGGAGGTTGTGGTGTCCCAGTTGAGAATGGTAACGGTAGTGAGGGCCACGGACTTGACTTCTCCGTCAACATTGAATTTAGGCACCTGGATCCAGTCGTCGATGTTCAGAAGATGGTGCCTCCTCAGGTGGATGAACGCCGCCACACCCTTGAGTTTGTCCTGGAAGATCCAGCCGGCCACTGAGCCGATGACGCCGAACGCC
>JAFZLQ010000049.1 GCA_017551425.1 Bacteroidales bacterium
GTGATCCCCATGATTCCGGCAACGATCCCGATATCATTTATGGCCTGGGCTCCAATGACGATGGCGGAAGTGTAGTGTCAATGATTGCTGCATTCCGCCATTTTTTTGAAGCCGAGATGCCCGTCAACCTGATGTTGGTCCTCACCCGGCAGGAAGAGGTCAGCGGCCCTGACGGCGCCCGCTGGCTCTTCGCTCCGGACGGTCTTTTCGCGACGGACAGCCGCTGGCCGATGCCGAAGTGGGTCATCGTTGGCGAGCCCACCGGAATGCGTGTTGCGAGCAGCGAACGCGGTCTGTTGGTGCTGGACGGCGAGGCGCAGGGCGTCAGCGGGCATGCAGCCCGCGGCGAGGGCGTGAACGCCCTCTATATTGCCCTGGACGATATCGCCGCCCTGCGCGCTCACCGCTTCTCCCGCATTTCCCCGCTGATGGGCGAGGTGAAGCTGAATGTCACGCAGATCGAAGCTGGACAGGCGCACAACATCATCCCCGATCGCTGCCGCTTCGTCGTGGACATCCGTCCGACGGAGCTATACACCAACGAGGAGATCGTGGCAGAACTGCAGGCTCTGTGCAAGAGCACGCTGACGGCCCGCAACCTGCTCAACCGCTCCTCGGCTACGCGCGCCGCTTCGCCGCTGCTGCGCACGGCTGCCGAGCTCGGCGTCGAGACTTATTCCTCCCCCACGACCTCCGACTGGATGCGCATCTCCTGCGATGCCGTCAAGATGGGGCCCGGGGAATCCTCCCGTTCCCACAAGGCGGACGAGTTTATCCATGCCCGGGAGATACGGGAAGGCATTGACAGTTATATAGCTTTTATTGAGAGATTCTATGGCAACACTTTGGAATAAAGGGACTTCTGCGACGGAGACGGTCGATCGTTTCACGGTCGGGAACGACCGCGTGCTCGATCTGCGGCTCGCGCGCTATGACGTGCAGGGTTCCCGGGCGCACATCAGGATGCTCGGGAAGATCGGCCTCCTGGGAGAGGACGAATACGCTGCGTTGGACGCTGCGCTCGGGCGCATCGCAGACCGCATAGAGGCCGGAGATTTCACCCTGGAGCCGGACGTCGAGGATATCCATTCGCAGGTGGAGCTGCTGCTCACCCGCGAACTGGGCGACCTCGGCAAGAAGATCCACGCCGGCCGCTCGCGCAACGACCAGGTGCTCGTGGACCTGAAACTGTTCCTCCGGGACGAGTTGAAGACCGTGCGCGAAGAGGTCCTCACCCTCTTCCGGACGCTCCAGGCCCTCAGCGATAAGCATAAGGAGGTCCTGCTGCCCGGCTATACGCATGCGCAGGTGGCGATGCCCTCTTCTTTCGGTCTCTGGTTCGGCGCCTATGCTGAGGCCCTCGTAGATGATATGTACGCCCTCGGCGGCGCATACAAGGTCGTCAACCGCAACCCGCTCGGCTCCGCCGCGGGCTACGGCAACTCCTTCCCGCTGGACCGGGAGATGACCACGGAGCTGCTGGGCTTCGACTCTCCCGTCTACAACAGCGTAGCCGCGCAGATGCAGCGCGGCCGCACCGAGCGCACGGTGGCTTCCGCGCTGGGCGGCATTGCGCTGACGCTCAATAAATTCGCGGCGGACTGCTGCATGTATATGTGTCCCAATTTCGGCTTCATCCACTTCCCGGACGAACTGACCACGGGCTCCAGCATTATGCCGCACAAGAAGAATCCTGACGTGTGGGAAATCCTGCGCGGCAAGTGCAACCGGATCCTGTCCTGCGAGAATGAGATCGCGCTGATGTGCAGCAATATGCCGCACGGCTACCACCGCGACTGGCAGCTGCTCAAGGACGTGCTCTTCCCCGCCCTGGAGCTGATGCACGAATGCCTGCAGATGACGGACTACATGCTGCAGCACATCGAGGTGAACACGAAGATTCTCGACAACCCGCTCTACGACTACCTCTTCACGGTCGAGGAAGTGAACCGGCGCACGATGGAGGGAACTCCTTTCCGCGAGGCGTACAGGCAGGTGGGCGTCGAAGTCAACGAAGGCCGCTTCCGCTACAGCGGCGGCGACAAGGCTTCGCTGAAGGCAAGCGACTTGAAGCACACGCACATCGGGAGTATGGGGAACCTGTGCAACGACAGGATATTCGGCCTGATGCAAGTGGCGGCCCAATGGAAATAAGTAATACAACGATATAAATGGCAACACGCAAAAAAGTCAAACTCGTCCTGCAGAACGGACGTACAATGGAGGGCTGGGGCTTCGGCTACGACGGCCCCTGCGACGGAGAAGTGGTCTTCTCCACGGCCATGGTAGGCTACACGGAAAGCCTGACGGATCCCTCCTTTTCGGGCCAGATTCTCTGTCTGACCTACCCGATCCTGGGCTGTTACGGCATCCCGGCCATGGAGGTGGACGCCTACGGAATCATCAAGAGCTTCGAATCCGAGAGAATCTGGATCCGCGGTCTGGTCGTCACCGACTACAGCGAGAATTTCAGCCACTGGGATGCCGTCCAGAGCCTCGGCGACTGGATGGCGTCGCAGAAGATTCCCGGCATCTGCGGCATCGACACGCGCCTGCTGACCCAGATCCTGCGCGAAGAGGGTACGATGCTCGGCAAGATCGTCCCGGCGGACGACGACAGCCCCTTCGACGTGCCGGATCCCCACCGGGAGAACCAGGCCGCGCTGGTGAGCTGCAAGGAGATCATCCGTTACGGCCATGGCGACAAGAAGGTCGTGCTGGTGGACTGCGGCGTCAAGCACCAGATCCTGCGTAATCTGGTGATCCGCGGGGTCGAGGTCATTCGCGTGCCCTGGGATTATGATTTCAACCAGCTGGAATGGGACGGCCTGTTCCTCTCGAACGGCCCGGGCGACCCGATGCACTGCCAGGTGACGGTGGAGCACATCCGGAAGGCCATGGAGACGGGCAAGCCCATCTGCGGCATCTGTATGGGCAACCAGCTGCTCGGACTGGCCGTCGGCGCTTCCACCTATAAGTTGAAATACGGCCACCGTTCCCACAACCAGCCGGTGCGCCTGTGCGGCACCGACAAATGCTACATCACCGCGCAGAACCACGGTTTCGCCGTGGACGACGCGACCTTGCCCGCCGATTGGGAGCCTTACTTCGTCAACATGAACGACGGCACCAACGAGGGCATACGGCACAAGACCAAGCCGTACTTCTCCGCACAGTTCCACCCCGAGGCCTCCAGCGGCCCGGAGGATACCGAATTCATTTTTGACGACTTTATCTCCCAGTTATGATCGACCCCAACATAAAGAAAGTCCTGGTGCTCGGCTCGGGCGCCCTCAAGATCGGCGAAGCCGGCGAATTTGACTACAGCGGCTCCCAGGCCTTGAAAGCCCTCCGTGAGGAAGGCATCAGCACCGTCCTGATGAATCCCAACATCGCCACGGTGCAGACTTCCGAAGGCGTTGCCGACAAGGTGTATTTCCTGCCCGTGACCCCCTTCTTCGTAGAGAAAGTCATCAAGAAGGAGCAGCCGCAGGGCATTCTGCTCTCGTTCGGCGGCCAGACAGCCCTGAACTGCGGCGTGGAGCTCTTCAAGAGCGGCGTTCTGGAGCGTTATGGCGTCCAGGTGCTCGGTACTCCGGTCCAGGCCATCATCGACACGGAGGATCGGGAGCTCTTCGTGGAGCGGCTGGACGAGATCAAGGTCAAGACCATCAAGTCGCACGCCGCGGCCAATCTGGAAGAGGCGCTCGCCGCCGCCCGTGAGGTGGGCTACCCGGTCATTCTTCGCGCCGCCTACGCGCTGGGCGGTTTGGGGTCCGGTTTCTGTGAGAATGAGGAAGAACTGGAGACCATGGCCCGGAAGTCCTTCTCCTTCTCCCCGCAGGTGCTCGTCGAGAAGTCGTTGCGCGGCTGGAAGGAGATCGAGTTCGAGGTGATGCGCGACCGCTACGACAACTGCATCTGTGTTTGTAACATGGAGAACTTCGACCCGCTGGGCATCCATACCGGCGAGAGCATCGTGGTGGCCCCGTGCCAGACACTCAGCAACGACGAATGCAATTTCCTTCGCAAGAAGGCCATCGAGATCGTACGCCACATCGGCATCGTGGGTGAATGCAACATCCAGTATGCCTTCAGCCCGGACGGCGACGACAACCGCGTCATCGAGATCAATGCCCGCCTGAGCCGTTCTTCCGCGCTGGCGTCCAAGGCCACGGGCTATCCCCTCGCCTTCATTGCCGCCAAGCTCGGCCTGGGTTACGGACTCCACGAGCTTAAGAATACCGTCACCAAGACCACTCCGGCCTTCTTCGAGCCGGCTCTGGACTATGTTGTGTGCAAGATCCCCCGCTGGGATCTCAATAAGTTCAAAGGCGTCTCGCGCGAGATTGGCTCCAGCATGAAGAGCGTGGGCGAGGTGATGGCCATCGGCCGCACCTTCGAAGAGGCGATGCAAAAGGGCCTCCGCATGATCGGGCAGGGTGCCAACGGTTTCGTGTGCAACAAGCCGATCCGCAAGGAAGACCTGGACGACGCGCTGCGGCACCCCACCGACATGCGCATCTTCGCCGTCGCGGCGGCTTTCGAAGCGGGTTACACCGCCGAACGCATCTACGAGCTGACCAAGATCGACCGCTGGTTCCTGGACAAATTGTACAACATAGAGAAGACCTACCAGGAGCTCGAATCCTGCAAGCAGCTGACCGACATCGGTTTTGACCTGCTCAAGAAGGCCAAGTGCCAGGGTTTCTCGGACATCCAGATCGCCCGTGTGTTGGGCACCCCTGAGGCCAAAGTCCGCGAGCTGCGCGCTTTCCTGGGCCTGCGTCCGTTCGTCAAGCAGATCGACACCCTGGCCGCGGAATTCCCCTCCTCGACCAACTATCTGTACATGACCTACAACGGCGAGGTGGACGATATTGCTTTCGAGGACGGCTCCAACACGGTCATCGTCCTCGGCTCCGGCGCCTATCGCATCGGCAGCAGCGTGGAGTTCGACTGGTGCGGCGTGAATGCCTTGAATACGCTCCGCAAGAGCGGTTACAAGGCCATTATGATCAATTATAACCCCGAGACGGTATCCACCGACTATGACGTATGCGACCGCCTCTATTTCGATGAGCTGAGCTTCGAGACCGTGATGGAGATCTGCGGCCTGGAGAAGCCCTATGGCGTCATCGTGAGCGTGGGCGGCCAGATTCCGAACAACCTGGCCGTGCCCCTGATGCGCGCCGGCGTGCACATTCTGGGCACGACGGCCCACGACATCGACCGGGCCGAGGATCGCAACAAGTTCTCCCAGATCGTGGACAAGCTCGGGATCGACCAGCCGCGCTGGAGCGAGCTGACCACGATGGAAGATGTCGACAAGTTCGTCGACGAAGTCGGCTTCCCCGTGCTCGTGCGTCCTTCCTACGTGCTCTCCGGAGCCGCCATGAATGTCTGCTACAGCAAGGAGGACATGCGCATGTTCCTGGACATGGCCGTCGAGGTCTCCGAGGAGCATCCGGTCGTCATCAGTTCCTTCATGCAGCGCTGCAAGGAGCTGGAGTGCGACGCGGTCGCAGACGGCGGCAAGGTCCTCGCCTACGCCATTTCCGAGCATATCGAGTTCGCAGGCGTCCACTCCGGCGATGCCACCATCCAGTTCCCGCCGCAGAAGATCTACGGCATCACCGCGGCCAAGATCCGCAAGACTACGGCTGCCATCGCCGCGGAGCTGCATATCACCGGTCCGTTCAACATCCAGTTCCTCGCGACCGACAACTACATCAAGGTCATCGAGTGCAATCTGCGCGCCTCCCGCAGCTTCCCGTTCGTATCCAAGGTCCTGAAGGTCAACCTGATCGACCTGGCTACCCGCTGTATGCTCGGGCAGCGCCCGGAGCGCATCGACATCGATCCCTTCGAGCTCGACTACGTCGGCATCAAGTGCTCGCAGTTCTCCTTCGCCCGCCTGGGCAAGGCGGACCCGGTGCTGGGCGTGGACATGGCTTCCACGGGCGAGGTGGGCTGCATCGGCGACAACCTCAACGAGGCCCTGCTCAAGTCGATGCTCTCCGTGGGGCACCGCATCCCGCAGAAGTCCATCCTCATCTCTTCGGGCAATCCGATCCAGAAGGCGGACCTGCTGCGCGCCTGCCAGCTCCTGGCGGAGAAGAATTTCACCATCTACGCCACGGGCGGTACTGCCAAATATCTGAATGAGAACGGCGTCCCTGCCTTGCGGGCTCTCTGGCCGAACGAGCAGGAAGAAGGCGCTCCCGCTGCGCTGGACCTCATCCGCAAGCATGAGGTGGAGCTGGTGATCAACATCCCCAAGAACTTCACCCACAGCGAGCTCAGCAACGGCTACCAGATGCGTCGTGCGGCCATCGACTTCAACGTGCCGCTGATCACCAACAGCCGCCTCGCGACCGCCTACATCCGCGCCTTCTGTGCCGTCCCGCAGGATGCCATCAGCATCAAGAGCTGGGACGAGTACTAGCAGCATGGCGCGCAGCCGTTTTTTCTGGCACCTGCTGGCCCTTGCCGTCGTGGCGGTGTGGGGTGTTACCTTCGTCAGCACGAAAACCCTGATTTCCGCGGGTCTGGATCCCGCGGAAATCTTTGTTGTGCGTTTCTCCCTCGCCTACGCCGGCATCTGGGTAATCTCTTGTCTCCCCCGACCCGATCTCAGTCATCCCCGACCTGATCTCAGTCATCCCCGACCTGATCGGGGATCTCCCCCTCCGTCATTCGCCGGCTCCGACCGGCGAATCTCCCGCCTCTGGTCCCGGTCGTGGCAGGACGAACTGCTCTTCGCCTTTCTCGGCCTTACCGGCGGCTCATTCTATTTCCTGACGGAGAATACCGCCCTCGCCCATACGCAGGCATGCAACGTATCTTTCCTCGTGTGCAGCGCGCCACTTTTCACGGCGCTTCTGTCCCTGGTTTACAGACGCTTGCGCAGGGACCGTTTCGCCGACGCGATGGAGCGCGTCGGCTCCGGCTTGATGCTGGCATTGGGTACGGCGCTCGCCCTTGGCGGCATGTCGCTCATGCTCTTTGACGGGCAGCGGGTGCAGGTGTCGCTTCGCGGCGACCTGCTTGCCCTCGGCGCCGCCCTCTGTTGGGCGCTCTACAGCCTGTTCATGGGCCGGATGACGGAAGAATACGGCGCTGTCTTCGCCACGCGAAAGGTTTTCTTTTACGGCCTGCTGACCATCCTTCCCTTCCTGCTGGGCCGGGATTTCGCTCCGCTGGACCTGTTCCGTCAGCCGGTTGTCTGGGGCAACCTGCTATTCCTGGGCCTGTGCGCTTCCCTCGCCTGCTTCGTCGTATGGAACCTGGTGATGGCCCGGCTGGGCAACATCACCTCGACCAATTACGTCTATCTGAATCCGGTATTTACGCTCATCTCCGCGATGATCATCCTCGGCGAGCGCCTCACCCCTGCCGGTGCCATCGGCTCCGCCCTGATCCTGCTCGGCGTCATTCTTGCCGGACGCCAAGGCACATCCCACTTATCAATACGGGGTGCATAGAAGCCCATTCTGCACCCCAAATGCTTATTTAAGCTTTGCGGGGTGTGAATTGGCCACCCCCACACCCCGACTATGTGAATTATGTGGTTGGTTCGACGATTTATTTTGGATTTCTATTATTTTTGTATACCTTTGCAATCCCAAAAGGAAATGGTGCTGTAGCTCAGAGGGTAGAGCAAAGGACTGAAAATCCTTGTGTCGGCAGTTCGATTCTTCCCAGCACCACAGAAACCCGCTGATTATCAGCGGGTTTTCTTTTTTGGTCCCACTTTTGGTCCCACTTTTCCAAGAAAACTGCCCTATATTGGAGGCTACCAAAATAGCCTTTGTGGTGCCTTATATGGCCGTTTCTGGAGACAGGCGATTACACTCTAACGGAACAAAGCCGATTTTCCCAAAACCTACCCGCCTCACAAAAATAGTGGGACCAATCTGGGACCATTATAACCATTGGATAAAAGATTTGCAAATCACAATTCCATTGAGTAAATTTGCGCAGTCTATTGAGTAAATTTTGAATTCGTAATATAACTTGCTATGTATCAGAGGAAACAATATCACACTTTACTTGCCAGGATGCAGGAAAAGCGCCGTTTTATCCAGGTAATTATGGGCCCGAGACAGGTTGGTAAGTCAACCATGATGAAACAGGTAGTCAATGCCTTAGACATTCCGTTTGTCTTTTATCCTGCAGATGCTGTCCCTGCCACTCAACTTAGTTGGATTAGCGACTGCTGGAATGCTGCCCGCGCCAAGATGCGTGTGGAGGGCCTGAAGGAACTCATTCTGGTCATAGACGAGATACAGAAGATTACCGGATGGAGCGAGGTGGTCAAGAAGGAGTGGGATTCCGACACTTTCTATGATATCAATCTTAAAGTCATCCTTCTGGGATCTTCACGTGTAATGCTGGACAAGGGGCTTTCCGACAGTTTGGAAGGGCGCTTTGAACGCATCATCCTATCGCATTGGTCATTCGCCGAAATGCGTGATGCTTTTGGCTTCACTCTGGATCAATTCATCTACTATGGTGCTTATCCTGGTGCCGCAGAATTAATTGGCGACGAAGACCGCTGGCGCGATTACATCACCGGCTCCATCGTCGACGCCACCATCAATAAAGACATCCTGGTCAACGAAAAGATTGCTAAACCGGCGCTACTCCGGCAGACCTTTGAACTGTCTGCCGCTTATTCCGGGAAGGAGTTATCCTTTACCAAGATGATAGGTCAACTGCAAGATGCCGGCAACACAACAACCATCGCTGGTTATCTGAATCTTCTCTCCCAGGCCGGGCTTGTCTGTGGTTTGAACAAATATGCCGTAGATTTGGCAAGGAAGAAGAATAGCGTACCCAAGCATCAGGTTTATAACAATGCCTTAAAAAACATTTATTGCGAGAAGTCTTTTGCCGATGCTGTTCAAGACCGTTCTCTTTGGGGTAGGTTGTATGAGTCTGCTGTCGGTGCTCATATCATGAGCTACGCGTATGCCGGTGATTACAAGGTATACTATTGGAGAACCGATCCGGGAACTGAGGTCGATTATGTTCTTGAGAAGAAGGGAAAGGTGATTGCCATTGAAGTTAAGAGTAATACTGACCCCGGTAATAAAGGTCTGAATGAGTTCAAGGCCCAGTACAAACCCTATCTCGCATTGGTTGTAGGTGACGGCGGGATGAAGGCTGAAGACTTCTTGAGCAGCAACCCTGTCGATTTGTTCATATAGTCAGTTGAGAACCGCCGCCATCCCATCGGACAGCGGCGGTCTTAATACTTCAAAGGTCTCCTTGAACCTTTTCTAACGGCCAAAGCGCAACTCAAACCGGTCGGCACTCTTGGAGCCACCATATTTGGATGCAGAGCAGTTCACGAGGGCTCCCTTGTATTCGTAGACCCACTGAAAGCCGGTGAAGTCGTCGAAACTCTTGATGGGCTCGCCTTTGTGGATGCCCTGCTCGGCATTGGACTCCATCTTGTAGATGGCTCCACCGTCGGCAACCGCCTGGCAGCGCTCGAAAATGATCTTCTGCAGGTCACGCTCCTCGATGCCCTTAGCGCCCTTGAATGTCAGGTTGGCATTGCCGGGGCTTGCGGAAGCGCTGTAGAAAACCAGGTCTCCACCCGGATTGGGATCGACTCCACAACGGTCCTTGATCAGCGCTGCGTAGTTTTGGTCATTGACATCACCAAGGGTCAGTGCTTTTACATCTGCCGCAGCGGTTGTAGCAGCGGCGGGCTCTGCTTGTTTCGACTCACTTTTATTGTTGCCATTGTTCCCGCAGGAAAACAGCATCATGGCGCAGGCGATAAGCGTCAGGGTAATGAATGTCTTTTTCATTTGTCGGTTCGTATCTAAGTGTTAAACTAATAATCTGTCGGGTCTTTTGTCATTGGTCCTTCCCAGTTAACAGTCACTTCATTTCCATCGTCATCGATGCCGGTCGCTTTCAGCTTGCAGTAGTCGTCTTCAGTGACCGTAAGCTCCAGTTTGCCTTGTTTCAAAATGGATTCGCCCCCTTCGTCGCGGATAAACACGCCACCCCATGTATAACCTCCTTCCAGGATATGCTCGTTGGCGAACGTGGTGATCGTGTAGGTACCCGTTTCAAACTCGGCGGCAAAGTTGAAATCGGCATAGATTTTCCGGTAAGGCTCCTCCCGGATTTCAATGGCCTTGCGGTAATTCCCCCAATAGCATTTAGAGACCGTGGCGGTTTTGTCACCCCGCGTGATGGTGCCGCCGGCTTTGTCGGTTTGGGGCTCTTGTGCTACGGTTGTCTCGGTGACTGCACTCTCGGGATTCGCAGTGTTGTTGTTCTGCGCTTGCCCGTTGCTGCAGGTCGCGAGAGCCAGTGTTACAAGAGTCAGTAATGTGATCTTCATAATAATGAATGTTTATTGAGTTTTTATTTTGATATTTCTGTCAATCCGTCAAGGCTCATGATCAGGCCCTCGTATGTCGGTTCGGCCGAGAATGCGGTCACCTCGAAAGCCTTGCCTTCTATGTAGGGCGCCCCGTCTTTCTTGGACAGGCCATATTTGTAATAGGGCAAGCCGTTCTCCTTGTCCACCCACTCGATGACCTTGGTGTACAGTTCCGTGCCAACGACATCCTCCGTTTTCTCTTGGGTGAGCACGTATGCAGGACGGCCGAAGATCGTTGTGTCCTTTACAGAAACTCCTTTTCCGTTCTTCTTCAGCCTTTCCCCGAAGATGGTGTTGCTCATCGAACTCTGCAGGTAATTGTAGATAGCCTCGTCAACGCTGTCAAAGTCGGATTTCTCGCTCTTCTTGACATACGTACCTGCTCCTTCATTTACAACGTACCCAGTCCTCGTAGAATCCGTACAAACAAAGAGGTTCGTGGTCTGGCTGCCCTCCATCTTGAAGATGAGGACATTTCCTTTGCGGGCATAAATCCTGCTCATGGAGGCGCCGGACACATACATTTTCTCGGTCAGGGAGAAATCCTTCTCATACCATTTCTTGGCA
>JAFZLQ010000050.1 GCA_017551425.1 Bacteroidales bacterium
AGCGATGACGCCGCAGACGTTGGGAGGGATGGAGTGAGCGAAGCGAACGGAAACTTCCGGGGTCAACTGCCGCCGCTGGCGTCCGCGCACAAAAAAAGGTGACCAATAATCTCTTATTAGTCACCCTCAAGAAGTCGGGGTAAAAGGACTCGAACCTTCGACCCTCTGGTCCCAAACCAGATGCGCTAGCCAACTGCGCCACACCCCGGATTCGGGTGCAAAGTTAGCAATTACAAATCAAATCTCAAACCCGCGTCGAAGTTGAACATGAAGGGTTTGTCTGTGCGAAGTGACTTGGGCTGGTTGCCGTGGAAGTAGTAGCGCACGGCGGGATCCAGGAACAGGTTAAGTTTTCCACCGAGGGGAATCTCCACCCCTATGCCGAGAGCAGCAGAGAACTGCATGGCCCCGGCAGCGTCTTTGACCACCGTGCCGGGATCCGACATGAGGCGGTATTTGTTGGAGACGCAGACCTCCGCCGAGCCGCCGCCCCATGCATAGAGATTGAGGAGGCCGTCTTTGGTGGACAGAAGGTCGTAATATACATTGACGGGGACGCCGACATACTGTACAGCGTGATAGATTCCACCGGTGTAAGTGTCTGAGTATGAGCCCTTGAAGGTGCGGGTAAGGAGGGAATAATCCAGGCCCGTGCCGAGGGACAGCTTAGGCGCAACATGGAAGCGCGCGCCAAGCCCTATTGTGAACGGGACGCCGTATGTGGATGTGCCCACCTCGCCTATTCCGGCGTCGGGCGATCCCGCACCGGGAGCCATCTTGCTGATGCCGGTGCCGCCGTAGGAGATGTTGGAGTCGTTGCCTCCGACCCCTCCCTGGGCATACAGGCCGCTGAACCTTGGTTCGTTACTGATTGATCTGGCGTCTTGCCGCTCTATGGCCGCCCACTGGGATGCAACATCCTGAGGGCTCTCTGCCGAAGGGGTTGCAGCCGCCTCTGAAGGCGATTCTGTAACGGATTCCTGAACGACGGGGCTTTCCTCCGCCGGGGCTGCCGAAGCTTCCTGAGCCTCCGAAACCACCGGGGCCTGCCCTGCATCCGCTGCCGGCACCACTGCGGCAGTAAGCTGCCTGCGGCGGGCGGCGGGCGCTGCGGAAACCGGCTCCACAGCCAGCTCCGCGGCTTCTTCCACAACCGGCTCTTCAGCCGGCTCCGGAACTGCCTCCGTGACGTTTTGTGCTACGATAAAGCTATCTGCCGGATCTGCGGGGCCATTGCCGTTGAAGGCGAAGAACAGGCCCGCGACCAGCGCTGCGGCGGCAAAGGCGGGAACCGCCCACCTCCACCATGCGGCCGCTGCGGCGGCAGAATCGAGACGCGCAGACACGGCACGCCACACACGCCGGGGGGCTTTAACCTCGGCGTCCTGCAGCACCGACTTGATCTGTCGGTCGAATTCCTGCCAATTGTCTTGCATCGTTATATCATTTTTTAATCTTTGTCTGCAGCATGGCACGGGCTCTCAGCAGCTGGGAGCGCGACGTGGCCTCGGAAATGCCGAGGTATTCAGCAATCTCTGCGTGGGAGTAACCTTCCACCACATACATGTTGAATACGGTCCTGAATCCGGCGGGAAGCTCAGATATGGCCTTGTACAGCTCCTTGTAGCTGATCTGCTGTATGGCCGAGGGGGCTTCTCCCGGGACGTTCCAGGCGGCATCGACATCCGTACTTTCTTTTAGGACGTCGTTTTTCCTGAGACTCATGAGTGCCGTGTTGACAAAGATCTTCCTGGCCCAGCCTTCGAAGGACCCCTCACCCGTATAGGTGCTGAGTTTGGCGAACAACGTTACAAACCCCTCCTGGAGCACGTCTTCGGCTGAGTCGCGGTCTGTCATGTATCGCAGGCAGACGGCATACATTTTGCCGGAGAGAGCGTCGTAGATGGCTTTTTGTGCACGTCTGTCGCCTTCCTTGGCTTTGGCTATCCAGGAATTAAGATGCGTGTTGTCGGCAAAAAGTTGCATCGGGTCTCAAAAAAAACTCCAAACCGTGAAACAGTTTGCGAAAATAGGCAAAAAATCAATAATTTTGTAACGGAATGAGAAAACTCCTGCTCAGTTTGTGTTCTGCCGCCGCCTTGCTGCCGGCCGTATGCGCCGCCCAAAACAGCACCGGGCTGGCGCCGGAAGCCATCCCCGACGGAGAGACAAATCCCGCACGCATAGCACTGGAGAACGCCGTCCTGGACGCCGTCACCCTCATGGAGACGGGCAACCTGGGAGACGCCGCCGCCATACTCGACTCGCTCGACCGCACCAACCCCACAGACGCATCGGTACAGTATTACCTGGGCCTCTGCAGCTACTCCATGGGGGACCTTGAGGGCACCGTGGCGCGCTTCGAGAAGGCCGCCGCAATCGACACGTCCAACCTCTGGTACCGGGAGACGCTGGCCAACCTGTACATCGGCACGGGCGAGGCCGCCAGGGCCGGAGAGCTCTTCGAGGGCCTGGCCGTCGCCAATCCCGCCCGCTTCCGCAATTCGTACACCCTCGCCCTCATGGCGGACGCCTACAGGATGAAGCGGGACTACGACTCGTTCTTCTCCACCCTAACCGAGCTCGTGCAGGCCGAGGACGCCGACGACGAGATGAAGTACCGCGCCCTCATGGGGGCCCTGGGCAACTTCGACCGCCGCACCCTCAACAGCCTCCTGCCGCGCATGGACACCCTGATGCTCCGCTTCACAGAGGCCGAGCCCTCAAGCGTGAAGGCGCATCAGCTGCGGATGGAGATCGCCGGAATGACGAACAACTCCCCCGTCATCATCAGCGAATGCGAACGTCTCATGGAGCTGCAGGCGTCGGACACCACCCAGGTCGTCACCTGCCTCTCCATCATCGGCGATACCTATTATCATGACGGCAACGTGCGCAAGGCGTACAAGACCTACGACAAGGCGCTCAAGCTGGCGCCGGACTACTGCCCGGTGCTGAACAACTACGCCTACTTCCTCAGCCAGCAGCGCAGGCGCCTCGGCAAGGCGGAGAAGATGAGCCGCATCACCATAGAGAAGGAGCCAGACAACTCAACGTATCTGGACACCTACGGCTGGATCCTTTTCCTCCGCGGGAAGGCGAAGCAGGCCAAGCCCTACTTCAAGCACGCCATGCTCTACGGAGGCAAGGACAGCGCCGTTGTGCTGATGCATTTCTCGCTGGTACTCAAGGCGTTGGGAGAGAACGACCTGGCCACCTACTACCGCACCCTCGCAGAAAACAAACAGCAGCAATGAAAGCCCTCCGCATACTCGTCGTCCTGATTCTCGCAAGCGTATGCTCACTGCCGGCGCCCGCCCAGAGCCTCTCCCGCACCCGGGACCGCAAGGCCCGCCTGGAGAAGGACATCCGCATGCTCGAGAACCAGATCAGCACCACCCGGGGCAAGGAGAACAGCGCCGCTCGCCAGCTGGACCTCCTCCGTACCCAGTCCGCCGCCCGCCGGGAGCTGCTGCAGGAAAGCGAGCGGGAGCTCCGCATCCTCACGGACAGCGTACGCCGGTGCCGCAGGCAGGTTGACAGCCTCGGCGCCCGCATCGACACGATGACCATCCGCTACGAGACGCTGGTGCGCAACGCCTACCGCAACCGCGACGCCCGCGTCTGGTACATGTACATCCTCGCAAGCGAAAACATCGGCCAGGGCCTGCGCCGATACGGCTACCTGAGGCACCTGTCGGGCGAGCTGAACACCCAGGGCCGGCGGCTCAAGGGCGAAAGGGACACGCTTGCCGCAGTGCAGGCGCGGCTCGAGCAGCTGCGTTCCGACGCCCGCAGGGTACGAGACAGCCGCGCGTCCGAGGTGGAGAAGCTCAGGCGCGAGGAGGAACGATCCCGCAACCTGGTGTCGCAGCTGCAGAAAGACCGCAAGATGTACCTCAACCAGCTTAGCAAGAAGCGCAGCGAGGTGGAGGCGCTGAACCGGGAAATAGAGAAGCTGATCGCTGCCGAAATGGACGGCGGCGGCAAGAAGCAGGGCAGGAACAGCGGCGGCAAGAAGACGTCCACGACCATCGATACCGCCCTGTCCAAGGAGTTTTCCGCAAACAAGGGCAAGCTGCCCTGGCCCGCCGAGGGACGCGTCGTAAGCCACTTCGGGCGCAGCCAGCACCCCGTATATACAAAGGTGGAGATGCCTTTCAACAACGGAGTGGGCCTGGCGATGGAGCCCGACGGCGCGGTGAAGGCGGTCTTCAACGGAGTGGTCAAACAGATAGTGATGATCCCCGGGTACAACCAGTGCGTACTGGTGCAGCACGGGGAATACTTCACCTTCTACTGCAAGCTCGGGAGCGTGGCGGTGAAGGCCGGCGACAAAGTCAAGACCGGCGCCGTCCTGGGGCACGTGGCCACCATGGGCGGCGAAACGCAGCTCCACTTCCAGCTATGGAAGGGAAAGGAACCGCAGGATCCGGAAAAGTGGTTGAAAAAATAGGGCTATTCGCCTGAGACCCAGACCAATACGTGACGGTCGAAGGTCATGTATTCAAGCTTCAGCTCCTCTTCGTAGCCGTCTTTGTTGATGAAGGTGGCGTCCAGCTCGCCTTCCTCGCGAGGGCGGACGTCCTCTATCTCTATCTGCTCGGCGAAATCTACGTGGTACTGGCTCATCTTCTTATAGACGGCCTCCTTGGCGCACCAGTAGATGGCCAGCTGGGTGCGGCGGTCGTCTGCGTCGTCGTCCAGCTCGTCTATCTCGTCTTCCGAGAGTGCCCTTTTCTCTACGGCGGAGAAGTCGCGGTCCAGCGATTCGCAGTCTATGCCGACTTCGTCAACATCGTTGAGGATGATGGCTACGTATTTGTCTGTATGGGTGATGCTGATGTTGATGGCGTTGTTCTCTATGTAGGGTTTGCCGTTGTCGTGGTGGGAAAGGTAAACCTTTTCTTCGAACATGACGTCGAGAAGAGCGCGCACTGCCAGCTTCTGCTTGCGTACGGATTCGCTCTTTATGTATGAAATTTCCTCCAGTTCGTCGGAGGGGATGGATGTAAGTGCGCGAAGCTCAGCTTCGGTCTCTGAAATTTGCCAGACGCCTATGCGCGAGTGATAGTCGTCGTCGAGATCTTTCTGTAGATAAAGTGCCATAAAAGTTTATAACGGGGCAAAGATAATGATTTTTTTAATATGGAAGAAATTTTGTATTTTTGCACTGCTTTGAAACTATATTATCTGCAATATGAAGTATTTGACCAATGAGAAATTGACCATCGTCGGAGCCGGCGGAATGATTGGCTCCAACATGGCCCAGACCGCGCTCATGCTCGGCCTCACCCCCAACATCTGCCTGTACGACATCTACGAACCCGGCGTTCACGGTGTGGCGGAAGAGATTTACCACTGCGCCTTCGAGGGCGCCAACGTCACCTGGACTGTCGATCCCGAGGTCGCATTCAAGGACGCCAAGTACATAATCTCCTCCGGCGGCGCTCCCCGTAAGGAAGGCATGACCCGCGAAGACCTTCTCAAAGGCAACTGCCAGATTGCCGCCGAATTCGGCGACCTCATCGAGAAGTACTGCCCCGACGTCAAGCACGTAGTTGTTATCTTCAACCCGGCGGACGTAACCGCGCTCACCGCGCTCATCCACTCAGGTCTCAAGCCCAATCAGCTTACCTCCCTCGCAGCCCTGGACAGCACCCGCCTGCAGGAGGCTCTCGCCGCAGAATTCGGCGTACAGCAGTGCAAGGTTACCGGCGCCTACACCTACGGCGGCCACGGAGAGGCAATGGCGGTATTCGCCAGCAAGGCCCTCATAGACGGCAAGCCCCTCGCAGACCTTCCCCTTTCAGACGAGAAGTGGGCGGAAATCAAGCACGCAACCGTGCAGGGCGGTTCCAACATCATCAAGCTCCGCGGCCGCAGCTCCTTCCAGAGCCCGGCATACCAGGCCGTGAAGATGATCGAGGCCGCAATGGGCGGTCCCGAGTTCCACTGGCCCGCCGGCTGCTACGTCAACGCTCCCGAGCTCGGCTACGAGAACGTGATGATGGCAATGCCTACCGTCATAGACAAAGACGGCGTCCACTACAGCGCCCCCAAGGGCACCGCACAGGAAATGGCAGACCTCCAGGCTTCCTACGAGCACCTCTGCAAGATGCGCGACGAGATCATCTCCCTCGGCATCGTGCCGCCCGTCAAGGACTGGAAGAAAGAGAATCCCAACTTATAATCCCGGTTCGCCGCAGCCCCCGGTTTATGCTGGCGTGCGGCGGAGAAGCAAAAATGCTACGTTTGGGCCTCCAAACGTAGCATTTTTGCGTTTTCTGCGCCCTTTTGCTACGATATTGGGGGAAAACGTAGCAGTTTGCCAACTGTTTCCAGCGAAAACAATAGTTCGCATTCTTATCATATTTGATGATTTTTCGTGATTATTTGCAGAATAGTCATCAAATATGTATATTTGTCGCATGGATAATTTGGAACAGCGTCAAGATATTTACGAATACTCCAACGGGGAGCTTGCCGCTCAACTTGGGGAGCGTTTCCGGGATTATCGGAATGCGTTGGGATTGTCACAGACGGAGGTGGCCCGCAACAGCGGCGTCTCCGTGATGACCATCGTCCGCTTTGAGAAGGGACTCGGGTATTCCATCCGTCTGGACAACTTGATAGCCCTGCTCAGGGCTGTACAACGCCTGGAAGATATCGCAGAGCTGGTCCCGGAAATGCCGGAAAACCTTTACGTTAAAAAGAAAAGGAAATGAAAGACAACATCGTAAGTGTCCGGCTTTGGGGGCGTGAAATATGCAGGCTCGAGTGGCTTGGAGGGTATAAGCAGCGGTTCGGAAAACTGGGGGCGGCAGTATCCTTCCATCCGGACTATGTATCCTATGGCTGGGACTTGGACCCTATAGGTCCTTACAACCGCTCAACATATCTGGTGCAGAAAGGACTGTCCGACTGGTGCAGGGCGAAGGATTGTGAAGGCCTGCCCAGATTTCTTTCCGGTTCACTTCCTGACGATTGGGGGAATGCCGTTTTCGCTGCCTGGATTGACAGCAGAAGTATCCGGCATTCCGACATCACCCCTGTGGACAAACTTGCGTTTATCGGCAAGCGCGGCATGGGCGCGCTCGTGTTTGTTCCGGCACTGTACGATGGCATTTCTACTGATACGCCTCTTATTCTTGAAGAACTGTACGATTTGTCCAAAGAAATCCAGAAAAGCCGGGAGGGCCTTTCCGTGGATCTCGGCTCCCACCCCGGCATAGGGGACTTGATGGCTGTGGGCATGAGTGCCGGCGGCATGCATCCGAAGGCGATACTGGCCATCAATTGGAACACCGGAGAGGTGAGATCGGGGCAGTTTCTGCTTCCCGACGACTTTACCCAGTATATCCTCAAGTTTCGTGATTCCGACACCTGGCCCACTGCAGAAGTAGAAATGGCCTATCACATTATGGCTGTCAAAAGCGGGATTTCCATGGAGAATTGCCGCCTGTTCCCCATTGAGGGGCAGAACCATTTCCTGACGGAAAGATTTGACCGGAAAAACGGGGGCAAATTGCACACGGCAACACTCTATGCGCTGAATGGCGAAACATATTCATACGAGCAACTGATGAGAGTTTGCCGCAAGATGAGACTACCCTATCCGGATATGGAACAGGTATTCAGGCGAGCAGTGTTCAACTATCTTTCCGGCGTGTGCGATGACCACGACAAGAACTTTTCTTTCGCACTCAAAGAAGATGGCATCTGGAGGTTGGCTCCTGCGTATGATGTTACTTTCACTGTGAATTTGAGGGACAGATTTATCGGCGACAGGCATGCATTAAGCCTCTCAGATAAAAACAGGCAGGTTTCGCGCGATGACATCCTTCGCTTTGCAGATCAAGGGGATATCAGAAATGCCTCCCACATATTGGAAGAAATCGAGGAAGCAATAGGTTCATTCCAGGCTATTGCCTCTGAAGTAGGGATTGACGAAAAGGTGAGTTCTTTGATTCTTTCCCATATATACAGTCACAAACCGTAGGATTCGCAGGAAAAAGCGACGTGATGGCGCCGCCATACTTGCGTCGTTTTCTTTGGTTTACCACCACCCCGTCTGTGTGACTCATCCCCTTGGTATACACATCCTTGTAACCGTCCCTGACCGCTTGTCCCTTACCATAGGGCCACACTTTCTTGCATTCATCAAGGAGAACGTCGAAGTAATGCGAGTGGAACACCCATTTCCAGAACCCAGTCCCGGAATCAGCGGCAAACTCTGATTTCCCTTGTCCCCGTAAGTGCTGAATGTCATAGCGCGTGTCCTCCTGATACTTTTACGACTTGCCCCGTGAGCTTTCCAGCCAGCTCGCTGGAGAGGAACAGAATAGTATTGGCAATATCCTCAGGTTGAATGAGTTTACCCATAGGGATAAGCGGAACCACCGCTTTCTCCAAATCTTCATCAATCCATCCCGTCTGAGTAGGACCCGGGGCTACGCAATTTACGGTAATGCCATATTGGGCCACTTCAAGGGCAATGCTGCGGGTAAGCGCTTCCAGCGTGGCTTTACTGGCTCCGTAGGTGATTTGGCCGGCAAATACTTGCGCGGCATCGGTGGAGATATTGATGACACGTCCGTAATCGCCACGATGATTGACGAATTCCCTTGTCATAAGGATGCTTCCACGCACATTGACCGCAAAAGTATCATCAATCACGCTCCGGGTAATCTTTTCGATGGTATCAATGCCCTCCATATCACCGTCGGCGGCATTATTGACAAGGATGTCTGCTTTTCCGAATCGCTTCAGAACCGCCGCGTAAATCTCCTTCACGGATTTCTCATCGGAAATGTCGCTCTCAAGAATCAGATAATCGGCGTTGATTTCCTTGAGCTTGCCCTCAACCGATTCGGCATTACCGGCATTCGCTTTAAAATACCGGTCTGTTCCGTTCTTGTCTGTCTTCTCTGCATCAAATGGCCTCAAAATTCTCTTATACACCAAAACGACCTTAGCTCCTTCACGTGCAAAAGCCAACGCCGTCGTCGCCCCGATTCCCTGAGGGTTATTTGCCCCGGTGATTATGGCGACTCTGTCCTTTAATCCATAATTAACCATTACTGCCTATCTATACCATTATGATTAACAGAAGCGAATTTACTCATTTTCCGTGACATACTAAAACCACCGGCGCTTCAGTCGGACGCACGGCACTCTGATAGCGGCGTTGAGACAATCATCCGGACACTCCGCCACGACGGCGAGATCATTCGCAAGGGCGGTCGCTTTGGCTGGGAATGGGAAGTCCTCAAGTAAACAACCATGCCACCAACACCTTCCGCATGGCTATGATATTGACCGCCGGAGCGCGCGGCGAAGAGGCGAAAATGCTACGTTTGGAGGCCCGAACGTAGCAGTTTTGCGTTTTTCGCGCACTTTTGCTACGATATTGGGGTAAAACGTAGCAATTTGCCAGCTTCGGGCGAAGGGAGGGCGCCGGAGGGACTGCAGCGGCGTGAGGGGCGGAGGGCGGAGTGAGGGAGCGAGAGAGATAGAGAGATAGAGAGTGAAAGGGGGCGGAGGGATTAGCCCGCGCTGGCGCGCGGCCTTTTCCCTCGGTCACCGAGAGCAATCAGAATAAAGGTGCGTGGATGAACCACGCTTTGTGCACACAGGGGCGTCCTTATGCAAGCAAGCTTGCAACGGATGCCCCTGAATGCACAAACGCCGCACTTTCGTGCGGCGCCTGATTCTGATTGCATTGCGCGGTGAGTGAGGGATTCGAACCTTAGTTTCGAATAGTTCCTCGCATCTAATAAAGTAACTGATTTACAGTATATTAAGTGTAATACGATTTCTGACAATTTATTTTGATTTCTCATTTCATGTGCGTAAATTTGTGCGTAAGTCATAAGAAATCGAGTTATGTCGGTCAAGTATTATCTGGATAAAAGGGAGAGCAAGCTCACCAAGGAACACCCCATCAGAGTCTCTGCGGTCGTTAACGGCACCCGGGTTCTATCGACCACTGGATACAGTGTCAAGGAGAAATCCTGGGATGAGAAGGCGCAACGCGTAAAGCCTCATCAGACGAACGCCAAGAAGCAGACCTCGGCCCAGATTAATAAGTACCTCAACGGAGTTGAGGGAGTGGTCCTGGACTTTGAGAATACTTGTAGGTCCCGCCCCGCCCAGGATAAGTTGAAGGAGATAATAAACAGTTATGATCCCAACGCAGATCCTGATGAAGAGGGCATCAATACTGAGCCCCGCCGAAAGTCGGTAGTGGAATACTTTGAGGAGTTCTGCCGGGAAGAGAAGGTGTCGAACCAGTGGACTCGCGGGACTGTTCAAATTTGGGATGCCTTCAAGAAGCATCTTACCGCTGTAACCAAGGGCGCTTCCTTCGATTTCTTCAACGATGATGGTATCCGAGCATTTGTCCGTCACCTGCGTACCAAAGCAAATATGCAGGAAAACACAGTCCAGAAACACTACCTTAACCTGCGCTGGTTCTTGAACTGGGCCATTCGGGAAGGTTATGCTTCTATCAAAGAGATTGGGAAGATTCAACCGAAGTTCAAACTCATTGATCAACCGGTTATCTTCCTTACGAAGGACGAGTTGATGAAACTCTATCGCTATGAGGTTCCTGCCAACGGGACAAAGGTCAAACTCCATTCTTATGAAGGGATAGAGTATGAGAAGGTGGTCCACGATGCCGGTGCCCTGGCCAAGACACGCGACCTCTTCTGCTTCTGCGCCTTTACCAGTCTGCGTTATTCCGATATGGCCAACCTTAAGCAGACGGACATATCCGGAGACATCCTGTATATCACTACTCAGAAGACACACAATCGGCTCCCCATCAACATCAACTCTTTCGCGAGGGAGATACTGGATAAATACAAAGACAGCAAGTTCCCTTATGGCCAGGCTTTGCCGGTCATCACCAATCAGAAGATGAACGATTATATCAAGGACCTATGTGAACTGTGTGAGATTAACGAACCCATCACCAGCGTATGCTATCGTGGTGGCCAGCGGGAAGAGACCACAAAACCCAAGTACAATTTGATGGGCACTCATGCCGGCCGTCGTACCTTCATCTGCTTTGCCCTCTCCAGCGGCATCCCACCCCAGGTTGTCATGAAATGGACCGGCCACAAAGACTACAAGGCTATGAAACCCTACATCGACATTGCCGAGAAGGTGAAGGCAGAGCAGATGGCCATTTTTGAGAAAGGATTGAAAGGTGAATCAGAAAAAAACTCATAACTTTGTAAACAAGACCTGATGCGATATGGACGAGAAAGAATTAAAAGCCATCGTTAAAGACATTCAAGCTTCGCCGACCGAGTGTGAATGGGTTGAAATCAAACATAATAATGAAGACCC
>JAFZLQ010000051.1 GCA_017551425.1 Bacteroidales bacterium
CTTACAGCATCTATTTCAGTTGCTTTTCCGACTCCCAGGGTCCGTTCTGGAGCACAGACCGCCGCACTCAGGGAAACTCCGTGCGCCCGGTCAAGAGCCGGTAAAACTAGAAATAGTAGGTGAAACCTATTCCCAGGTCTTTCTGGTAGGGCTTGTAGAAAATGCGGAAGTCGAACTTTTCGTTCGCCAGCAGTCCGGCCTGGAACTTCATGCAGCCCCAGTAGGTTCCGATGAAATCGAATTCATAGCCTGCGCCCAGATAGGCGGAGGCTTTTTTCATTTTAAGGAGGTTTGCGTTGAGCATGACAGGTATCTGGGGGCCCTGAAGCCTGGGACCGTAGATGTACCTGAGCCCTCCTACGACGTTGAGCCACTGGTCCTGCCTTCCCCAACGGACGCGCACGCCGATACCGGCGCTGGGAACCGTAAAGCGGCCTGGGGCGATGAAGTAGTCCGCACTGGCGTCAACGCCTACGCGCACCGCCTTGCCGCTCTGCCCCATGAGGGAGAGCGGCATCAGGCAGATGGCGAGTATAAGGATTAACCTTTTCACTTATTTCCTAACGGCTGCGATACCGGGGAGCTCTTTGCCCTCGAGGGCCTCGAGCATGGCGCCGCCGCCGGTGGATACGTAGCTGACTTTCTTTGCGAAGCCCATCTGGGTTACGGCTGCAACGGAGTCGCCGCCGCCCACGAGGGTGTAGGCTCCCTTTTCGGTGGCCTTTGCAAGGAGCTCGGCGACCTTGAGGGTACCCTTGGCGAACGCGGGGATCTCGAATACGCCCACGGGGCCGTTCCAGAGGATGGTCTTGGACTCGAGAATGATCTTCTCCCACTCTGCGAGGGACTCGGGGCCGGCGTCCACGCCTTCCCATCCGTCGGGAATGTCGTTGGAAGGGACCACCTTGGTGTTGGCGTCTGCGCTGAAGCTGTCGGCGATGAGGGTCTGCCTGGAGAGGGAGATGTTTACGCCCTTCTCCTTTGCCTTGGCAAGGATCTCGAGGGCCTGGGGCATCAGGTCGTCCTCGTGGAGGGAGTTGCCGATCTTGCCGCCTTCGGCCTTGATGAAGGTGTAGCCCATGCCGCCGCCGATGATGAGGTTGTCAACCTTGTCAAGCATGTTCTCGAGCACTGCGAGCTTGCTGGAGACCTTGGCGCCGCCGATGATTGCGGTGAAGGGGTGGCCGGCGTTCTTGAGCACGTTGTCGATTGCCTTGATCTCGCCTTCCATCAGGTAGCCGAACATCTTGTCCTCGGGGAAGTAGTCTGCGATGAGGGCGGTGGAGGCGTGTGCGCGGTGGGCGGTGCCGAATGCGTCGTTGATGTAGCAGTCTGCATAGGATGCGAGGACCTTTACGAACTCCTTCTGGGAGGCCTTGACGACGGCCTTGGCGGCCTTCTTCTCTTCGTCGGTGGCGTCTTCTGCGAGTCCGCGGGGCTTGCCTTCTTCCTCTGCGTAGAAGCGGAGGTTCTCGAGGAGGAGGGCCTCGCCGGGCTTGAGCTCAGCGACCTCGGCCTGAGCCTTCTGGCAGTCGGCTGCGAACTTGACGGGCACTCCGAGGCACTCGGAAACATGTGCGAGGATGTGCTTGAGGGAGTACTTGTCCGTTACGCCCTTGGGACGTCCGAGGTGGGACATGATGATGAGGGCGCCGCCGCCTGCGAGTACCTTCTTGAGGGTGGGCATCGCGGCACGGATGCGGGTGTCGTCGGTGATTTCGAATTTCTCGCTGAGGGGGACGTTGAAGTCTACGCGTACGATGGCTTTCTTGCCGGTGAAATCGTAGGAATCGATGTGCTGTTGCATAGTAGTTATTGTGTTATTTTGATGTTTCCGTCGCAAATTTAGCAAAAATATCCATACCTTTGCGTTACTATGATTGAGTTTCCCGACATCTCCTGGAAAGACTATGAACTGCTGGACAGCGGCGCGGGCGAGAAGCTGGAGCGCTTCGGCGCTTACGTGTTGGCGCGCCCGGAGCCCAAGGCCCTTTGGGACAAGAGCCTGCCGCAGGCTGAGTGGAACCGCCTTGCGCATACGCGTTTCAAGCCGGGGGCCGGGTTCGGCAAGGCCGGAAAGGAGGACAGCGGCACCTGGGAGCGCCTTCACAAGATGGACGACCAGTGGTGGATCAAGTATAGGCTTGGCGATGCGGTGGAAGGTTTCCCGGAAAACCCTCCGCTTCGCTCCGCCCCTCCCGCAAGCGGGCCCCTCCCGTTCATAGTCACGGGCGACCAAAGGTTTTCCGGGAAACCTTCCACCGCATCGCTTGACCTGAGGCTCGGCCTTACCTCTTTCAAACACGTAGGGGTGTTCCCGGAGCAGGCGCCGAACTGGGAGTTCATATACAGGAAGTGCAGGGGGATGGAGCACCCGAAGGTGCTGAATCTCTTTGCCTATACCGGTGCGGCGTCGCTGGCGGCGAGGGCCGCGGGGGCTGAGGTCACCCATCTGGATTCTGTGCGGCAGGTTGTTACCTGGGCGCGGCAGAATATGGAGCGGAGCGGCCTGGACGGCATCAGGTGGATTATCGAGGACGCCATGAAGTTTGCGGCCAGGGAGGCGCGCAGGGGCAATCTGTACGACGGTATCATCCTGGATCCTCCCGCTTACGGGCATGGGCCGGATGGTGAGAAGTGGAAGCTTGACGAGTGTCTCTTCGGGATGCTCCGCACCGTTGCGCAGATCCTCGCGCCCAGCGGCTTCGTGGTCCTCAACCTTTACTCCAACGGCTACAGCGCCGCCCTCGGAGAGACTTTAGTAAAAGAAGCGTTTGGGATTTCTCCACGCGCTTCGCTTGGTCGAAATGACAAGGACATGTCTGTCATTTCGAGCGAAGGCGAAGCCGTAGTCGAGAAATCTCCGTCTCCGGTAACGGTGACCTCCGGAGAGTTGGCCCTGAGGGATTCTTTCGGCAAGGTGCTGCCGCTGTCGATAGTCGTAAGGTTCGAGAGATCAGAACCTTAATTCCATTCCTATATTGATGGCGTTGGGGAGCCAGGACGGAACCTTGTCCCAGAAGGGAAGGTTCTGGAGCCCCTCTATTCCCCGTATGTTCCAGAGAGGCTCTGCGCCGCGGGCCGTGACGACGGTGCCGTCGGGAAGCGTGTTCTCGCGGTGGGTGACCCTCCAGATGAAGTCCACGCGCAGCAGGCGGAAGATGTTGGACAGGCCGGCGCCGAGCTCGATGTAGGGCACTCCGTTGAGCCCCTGGGTCATCACTCCCGCCTTGTTGGTGGGGAACATTATGGGCGCGCCGTATTCCGGCAAGCTGCCGTTGTTCTCGTTCCTAAGGCCGCCGTAGGCAATCTTGGCCGTGAATTCCTCACGCAGCTGGAGCTCGCGGATGAGGGGGATCTTGCCCAGGAAGAATCCGTTGAAGGTGTGGTACCAGAGGAGAGTGGCCCAGGTGTCGGACGCAAACTCGAAGTACTCCATGCAGGAGAAGGCGCTCTTGTCCGTCATCATTGTGGCGTTGCCCTGGTAGAGGTTGAGCAGTGGCCAGGGGACCTGCCCGATTATGGTGCCGGCTCTCAGGTGCATGTCCGACATGCCCACGGGCGGCACGCGGAACTTCCAGTCCACGTGCAGCTGCGGCATGAAGAAGCCGTAGTCGTCTTTGCGGATTCCGGGCACGGAGCCCTGCAGGTCTATGCTGACAATAGGATAATCGGTGTGTACGTAGGATTTGGTGAAGTAGCCGCGGTTGACCGTTTCTTCCTTGGAGAAACGCAGCTTGAGCCGCCATTCGTTAGTGGCGATGCTTTCCTGGATGCCGCCGTCCCATCGCCTCATCTCCGCCATCGGGCTTGAATAGTAGCGCCTTAGCGTGACCGACGCCACGCCGTTCAGCTGCATGGAGAATTCGTGGTCGTACCGCAACGAGTACTCGCTCCGGGGAGCCGGCTTGGACTCCTTGCCCCAGAGAGAGCTGATTATGTTGCCGCTGGTGAGGTCGCTCCGGCCCTTGCCGAGCTGGTGTATGTCGTATTCGGCAACGGCGGTGAGCTTGCGCTGGGGCTCCTTGCTGAAGAGCTGCTCGTAGGTGACGTTATACTTCCAGGGTTTGCCTGTCTGGTCGTTGAATCCGTAGGCCACGTATGCGGAAACCCTGAACTTCTGGCTCAGGTCCTTCGACGTATGCAGGCCCAGCTGCACCCTGGGGCCTTCCAGCCGGTTGTTGGAGTATATCTGGGCCACGGGGCCTATTCCTATCGGGCCTATGTCGAAGTAGTTGGTGGCACCGGTGTACGCCAGCTTGTACGTAGTCTTGTACAGGGGCGCCTCCTGCACCTCCGCCACCATCTTGTAGATGTCTTTCTCGTGGTCTGTGAGCTCCACCGGCCGTGCGTCGCTCCAGAAGGCGTCGTCCTTATGGTTGGCGTCTTCCAGCACCTTCACCTTGCCGTCGGCGGTTGGCATGTTCTCAATGGGGGAGAAGTCCACGTCGGAGTATGTGAGCTGGCGGTTGCCGAGCACCGACATCACCTTTGACGAATCGCCCAGGGCGATGGAGAAGTCGGCGTACAGCCTGTCGCTGCTGAAGAACCAGGTCGAATCGGCCAGTCTCTGGTAGTCGGCCTCGATCACTATGTCCCTGAGCCAGTTGACGTTGCCTCCCCTCATCATCTTTGCCTTGATGCTCTTGATGGCGAATTCCTCGGCGTCTATACGCATCTCTCCGTCGAGCGCCGGGCTGGAGATGCCGTCCTTTGGATGATAGCGCACCACGTAGGTCTTGCGGCCGTCCATCTTGAGGGAGTCCACAATGAAGTAATTGTAGAACAGGAGGCCGCTGTACTGCGTGGGGGAGGGGAATTCAACGTTGAAGCAGTTCACGAAGGGCCTGTAGAAATTGGCCTTGAGGTGCATGCTGCCGGTGAACTGGGACAGCAGGTTGTTGTCCGGGTTGATACCGGAAATGCGGTTGGCGATGATTGTCTCGTTGTCTTCGCGCGGCTCGAGCGTGTGGCGGCGTTCCACTATGGTTTCCGACAGCATCGCCGGCAGGAAGGGCACGCCGCTCACGGAGGAGGTGTCCATATAGTCGAACACGAAGCCGAACTGGTCGTTGAACCATTTGGCGTTCAGCTGCTCCTTCGCGTGGGTGATGTCCATCTCCATCTTGTTGTACACCTTGCAGGTGAAGTACGGACGGAGGTCGGGGTCGTTGCGGGGGCTGTGGTCCTCGATGTTGCGCAGCAGGCGCTTGATGCGGCGGTTGTCTGCCTTGACGAAGGCGCCGCTGAGGCGGTTGTCGGTGAGGTGAAGCTTGAAATCGACCTCGTTGTAAGCCCCCTGGCGTATGGTTTTCTCTACGGTGTCGTAGCCCAGGAGCTGGCAGACGAGTATGCTCACGGGCTCGCGGGTTTCGAGCGTGAATTTGCCGTCTATGTCTGCGGTGAGGCCTATCGTGGTGTCTTTGAAGTAGATTCCTGCAAAAGGGATCGGCTCCCCGGTGTCCGCGTCGGTAACCGTGCCGCGAATCTTGGTGGTGCTGCGGGTCTGCGCGCCCAGGACGAGCGTGCTCAACACCAACAATATGACAGTCAGGACTTTCTTCATTCCAAAAGGGCTGCAAATTTAGTCAATTTTCGGGAAAAGACCGAAAACTGCCGAGCCGGAGCCTGACATTGCAGCATAAATCGCGCCATCATCGTAGAACTTCCGCTTGAGTGCGGCGATTTCCGGGTGTTTTGCAAAGACGCCCTTCTCGAAGTCGTTGACCACGGTGTCTTTCCACCGTTCCACCGGTAAACGGAGCGCTTCTTTCAGGGAGATTTCTCGACTCCACTTCGTTTCGCTCGAAATGACAGAAGGGGTACGCATGGCAGAAGGGGTGCGCATGACAGAAGGGGTGCGCATGGCAGAAGGGGTGCGCATGACAGAAGGGGTACGCATGGCAGAAGAAGCATGTCCGGGCGATACCGTTGTGTCATTTCGAGCGGAGCCCTTTGGGCGGAGTCGAGAAATCTCATTCTCGCGGGGAATGACCTCCGAATACGCCTCGCGGGTGCTGACGGCCACCGGCAGGCCGGAGACGGCGTCCAGGGGGATCTCCACCCGCAGCTCGTAAGCCGAGAGGTCTATGTCGAACGGCTCCAGCACTTCGCCGCGGCCGGTGGCATACATTGGGTTGTTGTAGATAAAAAACGCGCAGTCGGATCCAAGTTTTGCAGCATATTCGGAAAGGTCGGAGTCGCTCAGGCCGAGCCCGCCGATCCCGTTCAGCGCCCTCAGCATGAACGCGGCGTCCGCGCTTCCCCCGCCGAGTCCCGCACCTACGGGGGAGTGCTTCTCCAGCCTGATGCTGACCTCCGGCAGAGCGGGGAAATCGGCCTTCAGAAGGCGCCAGGCCTGCAATGTGAGGTCTTTCTGCGGATCCCACGGCTGCGCTCCGCCAAAGTCTATCAGAATGCTGATATGGTCCGCGGGCTCGACGGTCAGGGTGTCGCCAAAGCCGTAGTACGGCACGAACAGGGTCTCCAGGTCGTGGTAGCCGTCGGGCCGGCGGCGCAGGATGTTCAGGCCGATATTGACCTTGGTGCAGGTTCTGACGGTCATGGCAGGCGGTTCAATATGGGTGCGAGGAAGGCCTCGATCTGCATGGCGCGGGCTTCATCCTCGGGGATGCCGCGGCTGCGCATGTAGAAGAGCTCTTCCGGGTTGAGGTAGCCGGTGGTGGCGCCGTGTGAGCACTTGACGTCGTCGGCGTAGATTTCTAGCTGGGGCCGGGCTTCCGCGGTGGCCTGGTCGGACAGCAGCAGGGTGCGGCTTTCCTGTACCGCGTCGGTGCGTATCGCCCCCGGGGCCACATATACGAGCCCGTCGAAGGATGCGCGCGCCGTGCCGCCTACAACGCCCTTGAAAAGCTGGCGCGAAGTGCATCCGGGCACGTTGTGGCGTACCGTAACCTTGAGCGCCACCTGTTCGGCGCCGCTGCAGCGCCATGCTCCGGCAAGGTCGAGGGAGGCGCCGGGGCCGTCCAGATCGACCCGGAGATCCAGATTGCAGTCCGTGCCTTCCGGGACGACGAGCGTGAGGCGCAGTGCCTCCCCGTCCGTCAGCCTGATGCTTTGCGGAACGGCGTCGCGGCCGATTATGTATGCCTTATCCATCGATGCTGTCGTAGCCCTGGGTTTCTATGCGGTCCACGAGTTCGCGCCCGCCGGTGGTGACGATGCGGCCGTTCTTCAGCACATGCACCACGTCGGGCACTATGTACTCCAGCAGCCGCTGGTAATGGGTGATGACTATGGATGCCGTCTGCGGGGTGCGGAGCGAGTTCACGCCGTCGGCGACTATGCGGAGCGCGTCCACGTCAAGGCCGCTGTCGGTCTCGTCCAGTATGCTGAGAGTGGGCTCCAGCATCGCCATCTGGAATATCTCGTTGCGCTTTTTCTCGCCGCCGGAGAAGCCTACGTTCACCTCGCGTTTGGCAAACTCGCCCTTCATCTGCACGAAGGCCATCTTTTCCTTGAGCAGCCCCAGGAATTCCGCCGGCTTGAGCTCCGGCTGCCCGGCCGCCTTGCGGCGCGCGTTGAGTGCGGCCTTCATGAAGTTGCTGATGCTCACCCCGGGAATCTCCACTGGGTATTGGAAACTCAGGAAAATGCCTGCCCAGGCGCGCTCCTCGGGAGCCATGGCCAGGAGGTCGCGGCCGTCGTAGATGACGCTGCCGGCCGTGACGGTGTAGTCCGGGCGTCCTGCGAGCACTGCGCTCAGCGTGGATTTGCCGGCGCCGTTGGGCCCCATGATGGCATGAACCTCGCCGCGGCGTATGGTAAGATCGACCCCGCGAAGGATCTCACGCCCCTCTATGCCTGCGTGCAAGCCCTTGATTTCCAGTAATATATCACTCATGTTCGTTGAATTTACGTTTCCAGCTCACCAGCGACCAGATGCCGTTGGCAAGGTAAAGTGCGCTCACTATGGGCATGACGTACAGGCCGGCGCTGATGTACAGGACGATGTTGGCCACGTTCACCGCCATCCACACTATCCAGCATTCCCAGTACTTGCGGGCGCTGAGGAACTGGGCGATGAGGGTGGTCATCAGTATGTACGAATCCAGCCACGGCGAAGGGTCGGGTCCGAAGACGCCGGGCCACTGTTCGGGCAGCCATTGCAGGGCCTTTGCCCAGAGGCTGCCGCACAGCGCTATCACCGTAAATGCGTTCACCCATTGCCACAGCTTCATCCTGCCTATGCGGAGGTCGCCGGCGCTGTTGCGCTCCTCCTCCCTGGGGTGCGTCCATCTCCAGTGGCCGTAGAAGTTGATTCCGAATGCCACCGGCTGGATGAGCATGGCGCTGTAGAGATGCTGGTGCCAGAACAGGGCGAAGAGGAAGATGTTGTACACATATCCCACCCAGAAGTTGTATTTGGAGCCGCGGCCCGCCAGGAACACGCAGCTCAGGCCGAGTATGGCCGACACTATCTCCACCCAGCTCATCCTACGGCCCCCTCCAGAGACAGGCTTATGAGTTTCTGCGCCTCGATGGCGAATTCCATGGGCAGACGGCTCAGCACTTCGCGTGCGTATCCGCCTACTATCAAGGCAGTTGCGTCTTCAGGTCCGATGCCTCTCTGGCCACAGTAGAAGAGCTGGTCGTCGCTGATCTTGGAGGTGGTGGCCTCATGCTCCACGACGGCCTGCGGGCAGCGGTTGAGGATTACGGGGAAGGTGTGCGCGCCGCAGTCGGGGCCGATCAGCAGGGAATCGCAGCTGGAGAAGTTGCGCGCCCCCACGGCTCCGGGGTTCACGCGCACGAGGCCGCGGTAGCTGTTCTCGCTGTGCCCGGCGCTGATGCCCTTGGAGACTATGCGGCTGCGGGTGCCCCGGCCGATGTGTATCATCTTGGTGCCGGTGTCGGCCTGCTGGCGCCCCTTTGTCATGGCCACGCTGTAGAACTCCGAGGAGCTGTAGTCCCCCAGGAGCACCGTGCTGGGATACTTCCATGTAACAGCGGAACCAGTCTCCACCTGCGTCCAGCTGAGGTGCGAGTTCTCTCCGCGGCACAGGCCCCTCTTCGTCACGAGGTTGAGGATGCCGCCGCGGCCTTCGCTGTCGCCGGGATACCAGTTCTGCACCGTGCTGTATTTCACGTCTGCGTCTTTCTCCACTATGATTTCCACCACGGCGGCGTGCAGCTGGTTCTCGTCGCGCATGGGGGCGGTGCAGCCTTCCATATAGCTCAGGCGGGAGCCTTCGTCGGCGACTATGAGGGTGCGCTCGAACTGCCCTGTGCCTGCGGCGTTTATGCGGAAGTAGCTGCTGAGTTCCATGGGGCATTCGACGCCCTTGGGGATGTAGCAGAAGGAGCCGTCGGAGAAGACGGCGCTGTTGAGGGCCGCGAAGAAATTGTCCCCTGCGGGCACTACGCTGGCGAGGTACCTGCGCACCAGGTCGGGATGCTCGCGCACGGCCTCGGAGAAGGAGCAGAAGATTATGCCCTTGTCGGACAGCGTCTTGCGGAAGGTCGTGGTGACGCTCACCGAGTCGAATACGGCGTCAACCGCCACCTCCTTGGACTTTACTCCGGCCAGGACCTCGCGCTCCCTGAGGGGGATGCCCAGTTTGTCGAAAGTCTCCATGAGGGCCGGGTCGATTTCCGTGGGGCGCTCGCTGTCTTTCTTGGGGGCAGCGTAGTAGATTATGTCCTGATAGTCGATTCTGGGCAGCTTGAGGTGCCCCCAGTGCGGCTCGGGCATGGTCTGCCACTTGCGGAACGCATTCAGGCGGAAATCCAGCAGCCACTGCGGCTCCTGCTTCTTTGCGGAGATGAGACGGATGATGTCTTCGTTGAGGCCTTTGGGGACGTACTCCTGCTCGACTTCGGTCACGAAGCCTTCCTTGTACTCTTGCTGCGACAGTTCTTGCAGGAGATCATTCATCGGCAAGGCATTTTGCTGTCGCCGCGGCGAGGCGGGCGTTGTTGAGCACAAGCTGTATATTGGAAGCAAGGCTGTCTCCGCCGGTGATGTCCTTTATGCGGGCCAGCAGGAAAGGGGTCGTCTCCTTGCCGCGTATGCCTTTTGCCTCCGCTTCTTCCAGGGCCAGGGCGATGGCCGCGTTGATGCGGTCGGGATCCATAGAGTACTCCTCGGGGATGGGGTTGGTGACGAGCATTCCGCCCTTCAGCCCCATGTCCAGCTTGGCTTTCCATGCGGCGGCGAGTTCCTCCGGGCTGTCCAGGCGGTAGTCCACCTTGAATCCGCTCCTGCGGGTGTAGAATGCGGGAAGCTCCTCCGTGCCGTAGCCGATTACGGGTACGCCCTTGGTCTCCAGGTATTCCAGGGTCAGGCCGAGGTCGAGTATCGATTTGGCTCCTGCGCATATTACCATGACGGGGGTCTGCGCCAGCTCTTCCAGGTCTGCGGAGATGTCCATGGTGGTTTCCGCGCCGCGGTGCACCCCGCCTATTCCGCCGGTGGCGAAGACCCTGATGCCTGCCATGGCGGCTATTATCATGGTGGTGGTAACGGTTGTGGCGCCGTCCTGCTTCCGGGCTACAAGCACCGGCATGTCGCGGCGTGAGGCCTTGGCGACCTCGCGTCCCTTCCTGCCCAGATACTCTATTTCGTCCGGGCTCAGGCCCGCTTTCAGGCGGCCTTTGATGATGGCTATGGTTGCAGGGATGGCGCTTGCGTCGCGTATGGTCTGCTCCACCCGGAGTGCCGTTTCCACGTTCTGGGGGTACGGCATTCCGTGCGATATGATTGTGGACTCCAGTGCGACCACGGGGCGGTTTTCCGCCAGCGCGGCCTGCACTTCAGGAGATATGTCCAGATATTCGTTCATTTGGAATCGGTTTTTGGCGCGAGCTCGCGGATGCGGTCGCTTACAGGGTTGGGCGACTGCATGGCGAACTGGGCGCACAGCTGCCCGAAGTTGGCGGCTTCAATGGCCGGAGCGTCCGGGCCGCAGTGGACTATGCCGGCGAGCAGGGCGTCTCCTGCGCCGGTGGTGTTGACTATTCCCTTTGCCGGAAGGGGAGGGACGGGGGTGGTCACCCCGTTCTCTATGATTTCCAGGCCCTCGGAGCCCAGGCTGACGTACAGCCTGCTCACGCCGGAGAGGCCCGATTTGCCCAGGACCTCGGCCTCAAGACGGTTGCATTTTACAATCACCGGGCCGGTGCCGGGAAGGCGCGACACGGAGAGGGCGAGCTTCAGGCGGGGGACTTTCGCCGACGATACTGCGTCGATGTAAAGGGGTGGTATGCAGCAGCTTACGAGCATGCTGAGTGTCTCTGCGGGAAGGTTGGTATCTGCCACTACGGCGTCCGCCTCGTTGATGGCGTGAAGGCGGGCTTCCAGCCAGTCGGGTGTCATGCGCCCGGTGATGGCCATGTCGGAAACGCCGCCGAGAAGTTCGCCGTCGGAGCCGTTGAGGCTCACGAAACAGGCGTTGCGCGCGCCGGAGGAAGTCTTGCTGAGCTTGAGGTCCATGCCGGCAGCGGCGCAGCTCTCGCGCAGCATGCGGCCGAAGCCGTCGTCTCCGAAGATGGTCACGAGGCGCACCTTGTCTCCGAGAAGGGCGAGGTTGTGGGCGATGTTGCGGCCCACGCCGCCGGGTGCGACGGTTACGGTCCCTGGATTGGAATCTCCTGTCACGAACAGGCCTGCGGCCCTTGCGCTGATATCGACGTTGGCTCCGCCGAGAACACAGATTTTCATGCTATTCCTTTTCTTTTAGGCAAATCCCTTTGAGGGCGCAGCCGGAGCAGTAAACGCTCTTGCCCGCGCGCCTTCTGCGATGTATGTAGAACAGGGCCGCCGCCACGGCAATGACGACAACCGCCAGTACTATTGCGCTTGCCAGGTTCATCCTAAAGCAGCGAGAGGGCGACCTCCATCATGTGGGTGAAGGTCGTGCGGCGCTCCTCGGAGGTGGTGACCTCTCCGGTGATCACGTGGTCGGAAACGGTGCAGATCACGAGGGCCCTCTTGCCGCAGCGGGCGGCGTTCATATAGAGGGCTACCGCCTCCATCTCTACGCCCAGCACGCCCATCTTGAGCCAGCCGTCCAGGCCGGAGACGTCGGCATAGAAAACGTCGCTGGAGAGGACGTTGCCGACTTTGTAGCGGTATCCGAGACGCTCGCATTCGTCGGCGGCGCCGCGCAGCAGGTCGAAGTCTGCGATGGGGGCGTAGGTGCCGGCCAGGCGGTACTGGTGCCCGTAGTTGGAGTCTGTGCATGCGCCCTCGGCGAGGATGAGGTCGCCTATTTTGAGGTCCTTGCTGTAGGCTCCGGCGGAACCGACGCGGATGATCGTATTGACGTTGTAGAAGTTATAGAGCTCGTAGGTATAGATGCCGATGGAAGGGATTCCCATTCCGTGGCCCATCACACTCACCCTCTTGCCTTTGTAGAAGCCGGTAAAGCCGAGCATTCCGCGCACGTCGTTGAACTGGACGGCGTCCGTAAGGAAGGTCTCGGCCATGAATTTGGCACGCAGGGGATCGCCTGCCATTATGACGGTTTCTGCAATCTCGCCGAGCTGGGCGCCGATGTGAGGGGTTGGTACGTTTGCCATATCAGTATTGAGGTTTAGTTCATTCTCGCAAATGTAGCAAATTTTTTCAATATCTTTGCGACATGAAACGCTTGTTGACAGCGCTCTTTCTGCTGCTCGCCTTCTTCAGGTGCGCCGGCAGGGAGCCTGTGGTCCGCGGGGCCCTCGGGGAGTTGTCTGTGGAGCTCTCCCTGCCCGCCGGTTTCAACCCGCAGACAGACAGCTGCCGCCTCTGTATCATCATGCACGGATTCTGGGCGAATAAGAATTACGCCCCCATACCCCACCTCGCCCGTTTCTACCGGAAACGCGGTTTCGCAACGCTGCGCTTCGACTTCGGGGGCTGCGGGAAGAGCGAGGGGGCAAGCACAGACATGACGGTGGAGACGGAAATAGCCGACGCCCGCGCCATCTACGATTACGCACGTTCGCTTCCTTTTGTGAGCGGGATATCGTTTGCAGGGCACTCCCAGGGAGCGATGGTGGCCGGAATCCTCGCCGGCAGGCTGGAGGCCGAGGGCCTTCCGGTGGAGTCCCTTACGCTGCTCGCACCGGCTGCGGTCATTCCCGATTACGCCCGTGCCGGGCAGTTTTTCGGAGTGACCTGCGACCCGGTCTCGCCTCCCGAGAGCGTCAGCATCTACGGCTACCGCATCGGCCGCAAGTACATACTGGAGGCCCAGCAGCTCAGGCCGTACGAAGAAACCGCCCTCTACAGCGGCCCCGTGAGCATTATCCACGGTACCGCGGACACAGTGGTCCCGGTTGAATACGGCATGCGCTACGCCGAAGTCCTTTCCGGCGGCACCTTCTGTCCCATTCCGGGCGAGACCCACTTTTTCCTGTCCGCCTGCAAGCTGGACCGTGTGCTTGCCGGGATCCTCGGGGAGTGACTATTGGATCTGGGTGAGGCCCTCCAGGCTCACGATCAGGCCGTCGTATGTGGGCTTGTCGGAGAAGTAGTTCACTTCGAATACCTTGCCTTCGGTGGTCACCTTGCCGTTGGTCTTGATGACGGCCCATTTGTAGTAGGGAAGGCCGTTTTCCTTGTCGATGTGCGTGACGGACTTGCCCCATACCTCAACCACGGAGGTCTTCTGCAATGTCTCTTTGGTGATTACGTATGCGGGGCGGCCGAAAATGGTAGTGTCCTTGCAGGTGGTCCCTTCGTCGCCCTTCCTGACGTTCTTGCCGAAGACCGTTTCGCTCATCTGGCCCTTAAGATATTGGTAAATGGCATCGTCCACGCTGCTGAAACCTGATTTCTCGCGCACTTTGCCGTACTGCTTTTTCTCGTTGCCCACCAGATATTCCGTGCGGGTGGAATCGGTGCAGACAAAGAGAGTCGTCGAGCTGCTGCCGGGGGTCGTGCCGATGACGATATTCCCCTTGCGTGCGTAAGACCTGGTGATGCTTGCAGGGCCGACGTACATGGTCTCGGTGAGGACGAAGTCCTTCTCGTACCACTTTTTGGGATCGGCCTTCTTCTCTTTCTTTTCAACGACAGCTTCAGTCTCAGTCTCCTGGTTTTCGGCCAGCTGCTCCGAGTCGCCTTCCTGGTTTCCGTTGTTGCCGTTGCCTCCGCCGCAGGCTGCAGCCAGGAAAAGAGCCGCGACAAGCACAAATGATGTAATCTTTTTCATATCCGCTAGTGTTATCTCTCACAAAAATATATAAAAAACCACAAAACCGCCACAGCTTCCGATGGCTTTTGGCGCAGGTGCCCGGCACCGTGTCGCCGATCACAGGTTTTTGGGCGTCAGACCCGGGCTCCGGTGGCGCAGGTGCACAGGTTTTCTGGCGTCCGACCAAACTCCCGTGGCGCAGGTCACAGGTTTTCTGGCGTCAGACCCGGCTCCCGCGGCGCAGGTCCGTTTTTTCTGCCGGTACCTGCGCCAACGTATAGCATAGAAAAGGGTTTTGCGGCGCAGGACCCCGAACTTTTTTCGGACCTGCGCCAAGGGTGGCGGGCACCTGCGCCACCGAAACCCGGCACCTGCGCCACGCACAATGGTATCATGCATCACGGGCACCGGAGACCACACAGTGGAGCACCTGCGCCAAAACGACAAAAACAGGGCGGTTTTTTCCCTGTAGTTATAGAAGAAAACAAGGCCGGGAAGCAGTGTGTGGCCGTTTTTTGAGATAAGTGTTACAAATCAGGATTAAACGGATAATTATTCCGTACTTTGCGAAAAACGACATATGGCTTTCAATCGTATCCAAAACCGCGAATTGCCGGACGGCAGTATTGCCAGGGTTTTTCCTTTCCATGTCAGTATGGAGGGGATGGAGTCAGTCCTTTTATGCCGGGAAGAGGAGGATTATGATGCTCTGCAGAAGTGCATATACGTCTGCTGCTGGAGCAACAATGTAATAGTCGTTGCCGATGTGGAGCTGTCTAATCACGGACATTTCATCATACTGGCCGAAAGCCTGAATCATGCCCAGCGGGCTGCGGCCGATGTAAAAAAGAGA
>JAFZLQ010000052.1 GCA_017551425.1 Bacteroidales bacterium
GTAACAGCCAGCAGCCACCATTTCTCCTTGCCCTTCCAGTACATGAGTCCGAAGATGAACAGGAATATGGTGACGGCGCCCATGTACATGGGACCGGCGGTAAACGGCTGCGGCCCCCAATAGACGGGCATGTGCTTGCGCATGCGGGAGATGTTGGGCTGACCGGCCCTGCGCAGCAGCTGCACGGTCTCTGAATTCTCGGCCAGCGGACCTGAGGACGACCCTCCGTTGTAATTGGGAATGAGCATGTTGGGCAGCTCCTCCCAGCCGTAAGACCATGCGGTGGCGTAGCCTATGTCGAGGCCCTTGGAGCCCTCGCCCGAGCTGGAACCGCCGCGCATGGAATACGGGGCATACTCCATGGTCGGCAGGAGTTTGGACGAGTTGGTTGCTATGCCCGTGAGCCCGAGCGCCAGAAGCAGCACGGAGGCTATCCAGAAGTACTTCTGCCGCATCTTGCGCACAAGCATCCAGATGAACAGGACAAGCGCGTAAACCAGTATGAGGATTGCCAGATAGTACGATATCTGCGGGTGGTTGGCCTTGACCTGGAAAGACACGGCTATGCCGAACAGGGCCGAGCCGAGTGCGATGTACGCCATCCTGCGGCGTCCCGGAAGCCCCTCCTGCAAGGCCTTGCGGTAAGTGAATACCAGCGACGCGAGCACCCACGGCAGGAAAGCTATAGCCTGCATCTTGGTGTTGTGGCCCACCTGCATTATCTGCATGTTGTACGAGCAGAACGTCACGGCCACGGCGCCGCCGGCGGCCACCAGGGGATGAATCCCGAAGGCCAGCATAAGCAGGAATGCGCCTATGAGCGATATGAAAAGGTATCCGGCGGGACGGGGAACCGCAAGCAGCAGGTCATACAGGGGCTGGGTAAAATCCCCCCTGGTGGAACTCTGTATGGCTGCTGTGGGCATTCCGCCGAACATGGAACCCGTCCAGAGGGCGGGATCGTCGGGATGCGCCTTGTCCCAGACGACTTTCTCGCGGGACATTCCCACCCAGCCGGAAATGTCCGACTGGTTCACTATCTTTCCGCCCAGGACTTCCGGCGCAAAAGCGTACGAGAGCAGCAGGAAGCCCAGGAGTATTCCGAGTACGAGGAGTATATTCTTCTTCATAACTGTCTATTTGACAAACTGTTCCACCCATTCGGCATCGACCCTCGCAAGCCCCTGCAGGCTCTCCTGCAAATCCGGGTTGCGGCCGATAATGGCGCGGCAGTCTTCATATACGTTGAACCCCACCGCCAGCATCTGCATCTGGCCGGCTTCGGGATAGGCAAAGATGATCTCGTTGTCGGCGCCCTCGGTGCGCACGAACTTGAGGGCCACGTCCTTTCCGAGCTCGGAACGGGTGACGAACTTGCAGAACTCCATCGCCGCATCGTCCAGGCCAGCGTCGAAAATCTTCACTTTTTCTATCAGCGAGCCCACGTCGCCCACCAGCCTGGCGCAGCCGCCCTCGAGCCCCTCTACGCTTATCATCCGGTCCGACAGGCACAGCAGGCAGGCGGAATCCCGGTAAACCACCGGAGTCTGTATAAGTTCCCTGCAGCCGCATTTTGGGCATTCGCGCACGAACAGCTCGCCCGTGAGCACGCACTCCTTGAGCGCCGGATTGGACACTGCGTCGATATAGCTGTAAACCGGAGACTGGTAGGTCGCCCCGCATCGGGAGCAACGAAAAGATACGGAAGAAACGCTGCTCATAGTATTTTTGTCAGACGGCGGGTGATGGCAAGGCGGGAGTAGTCTTCTATGCTGCCCTCGCAGGGGCCGTCGTCCCCGGAGAGATGGCGTTCCCAGCAGCTCTCGATATAGTTGCGTACGGGCTCCTCACGGTCCCAGTCGTACATGACACCGGCGCCGGTTTCCTTGAGCAGGCGCGCCGCGGCCCCGTTCTCCTGGCCGATTCCGAGCACCGGCCTGCGGGCCGCAAGATACTCGAAGATCTTTCCCGGAAGGGCCTTGGCGTATTCGGGTTCCTGACGCAGCGGGAGGATGAGTACGTTGGCACTGCGCTGCTCCTCAACCGTCTTGAAATGAGGCAGATAGCCGAGGTCGTCAACATTGTCCGTCAGCCCGCGAACGCGCAGGGCCTCGAAAATTTCCGCATCGGTCTTGCCGGCGAGCCGTATGCGCAGCTGCTGCTTGAAAGCCCGGTCTGCGGCGCATTTTCCGGCCAGCACGTCCCACAGCTTCAGGGGATTGCCGTCGGAGGCGAACAGGCCCGTATGGACTATGGTGAATCGCCCGGGGGGAAGGGCCGGAGCGGTGCGGTTGAAGTCTTCCTCGTCGTAGCCGTTGGTCAGCAGGACCACCGGGGTGGAAGTGCGCTTCTGGAAATCGTCACGCACGGGGGCGGAGACGGCGATTACGGTATCCGCCTGGTCTAGCACGGCCTGCTCCATGCGCCTGTGGCGGGCGGCCGTCCAGGGGAAGAGGCCCATGTGCTTGAAGTAATGCATCTCCGTCCACGGGTCGCGGAAATCGGCTATCCAGCGGACTCCGGTGCGGCGTTTCAGGCCCTGGCCGATGAGGTGCATCGACTGGGGCGGGCCGGTGGTGACTACGGCATCGACCGGATTGTCTTTCAGGTACCTGGTGAGGAAATGCACCGACGGAGCCACCCAGCCCACACGCGGGTCGGGGACGAAAAGGTTGCCCCTGAGGACCACCGCCAGCTTCTGGGCGAAGGTCTTTTTCTGGCCGTTAAGCTGGTTGACGCCGGCTCCCTTGTCGGACGCCTTGAAGAACTTGCGGTACAGGGCGTACGGCTCCGCGATGGGGCGTTTTATCACCTCCACATCGGGGGAAATGTCCGTCAGGAGACTCTCGTCGTGGGCAAGCTGCTCCGGATTGGACGGAGTGTAAACTATGCAGTGCCAGCCCATCCGGGACAGGTATTTGGTAAACTTGACCCAGCGCTGCACCCCGCTGCCTCCGGTCGGGGGCCAATAGTAACTGATAACCAGCAGTCGTTTCATATCGTCAGTCTTTGGCGCCCACCTCTTCCTTGAGCTTGCGCAGAAGGTCGAAGGCGCGCAGGGGGGTCATGTTGTCCAGGTCTGCGGCGAGGAGCTGTTCGCGCAGGGAGCTGAGGGTGGGGTCGTCGAGGGCGAAGAAGGAAAGCTGCACGCTGCCGTCCGCGGCCGTGTCTTTGGAGATGGCCTCGGCGTTCTTCTCGCGGCGCTCCAGCTCGCGCAGGGTGCGCTCGGCGGCCTGTATGACTTCCTGGGGCATGCCGGCCATGCGGGCGACGTGGATACCGAAGCTGTGGGCCACGCCGCCGCGTTCGAGCTTGCGGAGGAAAATCACGTCGTGCCCCTCCTCCTTAACGGCTATATGCCAGTTGTGAACGCGGGGGAAACGGGCCTCGAGGTCGTTCAGCTCGTGGTAATGTGTGGCGAACAGGGTCTTTGCGCCGTGCCCCTTCTCGTGCACGTACTCCACCAGGGCGCTGGCTATGGACATGCCGTCGTAGGTCGAGGTGCCGCGGCCTATCTCGTCCATCAGCACTAGCGAACGCTCGGACAGGTTGTGCATGATCATGGACGTCTCCAGCATCTCCACCATGAAGGTGGATTCGCCGCGTGAGATGTTGTCCGTTGCGCCCACGCGGGTGAATATCTTGTCGAACACGCCTATCCGGGCCTGGGCCGCGGGCACGAAGGATCCTGTCTGGGCCATCAGCACTATGAGTGCGGTCTGGCGGAGCAGGGCGGACTTTCCGGCCATGTTGGGACCGGTGAGTATCATTATCTGCTCGCGCTTGCTGTCCATCGCGACGTCGTTGGGAACGTACTGCTCGCCGGGACGCATCATGGTTTCTATGACAGGGTGACGGCCGGCCTTGATTTCGAACGAAAGGCTCTTGTCGAGCACGGGACGGCAGTAGTTCCGCTCGATTGCCTGAAGGGCGAATCCCTGCAGCACGTCGAGCTGCGAGACCACCGCGCAATCGGACTGTATATCCTTTATCTTCTTGCGTATATCCTCCACCAGGGCTGCGTACAGGGCCGATTCGAGTTCGTAAATGGAACCCTCGGCGTCCAGTATCTTGCGCTCGTATTCCTTGAGCTCCTCGGTAACGTAGCGCTCGCCGGACACCAGCGTCTGCTTGCGGACCCACTCCGGCGGCACCTGGTCCCGGTAGCTGTTGCGCACCTCTATATAATAGCCGAAGACGTTGTTGTAACCTATCTTGAGGGAGCTGATGCCGGTGCGCTCGATCTCCCGGCGCTGCATCTCCGCGAGGTAGCCCTTGCCGCCGGAAGACAGCTCCCGGAGCTCGTCCAGCTCCTTGCTGAATCCGGACGCTATCACCTCGCCCTTGCCAATCTGGGCGGCGGGATTGGGAGCCATCGTGCGCTCGATCCGGGCCAGCAGGGGGTCCGTATCCCTGAGGCCCTTTGCGAGCCGGTCCAGGGCGGCGATGCCCGTATCGGAGCACATGCTGCGGATGGGCGTCATCTGACGCAGCGAGCGCGCCAGCTGCATGACCTCCCTGGGGTTGATCTTGCCCGTGGCGGCGCGTGCCGTGATGCGGTCGAGGTCGCCCACCTCGGATATGCGGGAGCGCATTTCCTGCAGGGCCTCGTCGTTGTCGAAGAAGAACTGCACCACGTCGTAGCGGGCGTTCAGGGCGGAAATGTCGATTATGGGGAGGGACAGCCACTCGCGCAGCAGGCGGCTTCCCATGGGGGACGAGCAGCGGTCGAGCACATCCACCAGGCTGGTGCCTTCGCGCCCGGCGTTGCTGCCGAAAATCTCCAGGTTGCGGATGGTGAAACGGTCCATCCACACAAAGCTGCCTTCGTCTATGCGTCCTATGGAACAGATGTTCCTGAGTCCCGTGTGATGAGTCTGTTCGAGGTAGAACACCAGCGCTCCGGCAGAACAAACGGCCAGAGGATAGCGGTCGACGGCAAAGCCCTTGAGGGAACTCACGCCAAGCTGGGAGCAGAGTTTCTCGGTTGCGGCCTCCGCCACGAACGCCCACTCGTCGAGGGCGGTAACGTAGAACTCGGGGTATTTCTCCCGCACTGCCCGCCATACGTCCCGCTGCACCACAAGCTCCTTCGGATTGAAGGAATACAGGAGGGTGGAGATGTATTCGGGACTCCCCTGCGCCACCCGGAAAGTGCCGGTAGAGACGTCAAGGAACGCAGCGCCGCACTCGGGGCCGTCCCAGGTGAGGCCGGCGAGCCAGTTGTGTTCCTTGCCCTCGAGCATGGTCTCGCCAAAGGCAATGCCGGGGGTGAGGATTTCCGTCACTCCCCTCTTTACCAGCTTGTTGCGTACGAGCTTGGGGTCTTCAAGCTGGTCGCAGACGGCCACCTTGTACCCCGCCCGCACGAGCTTGGGCAGATAGGTGTCTATTGCGTGATGGGGGAAGCCCGCCATGGGGGTGTCGCCCTTGTCTCCGTTGGAGCGGCGGGTGAGGACAATGCCCAGAACCTTGCTCAGGGTGACGGCGTCGTCGGAGTAGCACTCGTAGAAATCGCCCACGCGATACAGTAGCAGCGCTTCCGGGTGCTGTGCCTTTACCGCGAAATACTGCCGGAGCATCGGGGTATCTTCCTGGGATTTTGCCATATCATGCGAATATAGCAATTTTTTTCGTTACCCCAGAAGGTTGCTCACGAAGATGACGATAATGACCGGAGGGATGATCCAGCGGATTACGAAATAGAGAAACCTGAAGAGGCCCTGCCTGAGGGTGACGCTGCCGCCGCTGGTGAGCTCGTCGTAAACGTCGCTTTTCTTCATGCGCCAGCCCACGAAGAGCACGAAGGCAAGGGCGCCCAGCGTCATGAGTATGTTGGAGCACACGTAGTCGCAGAGCTCGAATGCGGTAAGGCCGAACAGCTTTACGTCCTTTAAGGCGCCGAAAGACAGGGCGCAGACGCCTCCGACGGTGATTCCGAGCACCAGGAACAGCATCACCGCCTGCCAGCGCTTGAGCCCGAACTGCTCCACCGCGTGCTCCACGCTCACGTCGAACATGGAAATGGAGGAGGTAAGGGCGGCGGCGAGGATGGCCAGGAAGAACACTATGGTGATGATGTAGCTGAGGACCGGAGCCTCCAGGCCCATCTTTGAGAAGATGTAAGGGAGGGTCTCATAAACCAGCGCGGGGCCCGCACCGGGCTCGATTCCGGCGGCAAATACGGCCGGCATGATTGCAAAGCCGCTGATGAGGGCGAAGCCTGTGTCCGATATGGAGGTCCAGAAGCCGGAATATACTATGTTGTCGCTCTTGCGCATGAAGGACGAATAGATCAGCACGGTGCCCACGCCGAGCGACATGGAATAGAAAGCCTGGCCCAGGGCCGCGGCCCAGCCGCTTGCGTCCAGTTTGCTGAAATCGGGCTTCACGAGATACCTGACGCCCTCGCCGCTGCCGGGAAGCGACACCGAGTACACCACGATGGCGAGCATGAGGAAGAACAGCAGGGGTGTGGTTATCTTGGTGAACTTCTCGATGCCCTTCTTGATGCCGCCGAACACAATCAGCGCGGTGGCGACGAAGAAGGCTATCATCATGGAAAGGGACTCCAGAGAAGACGACGCCATGCGCGAGAAGACGCCGGTGGCGGCCTCGGGGTTTCCGTGCCCCAGACGGCCGGTTACGGCGCGGATGAGGAAGTCGAGAGACCAACCTCCGACCACGCAGTAATAGGAAATGACTATGAAGCTGGTGAATACGCAGACGGCTCCGACCCCTTTCCAGAGAGCTGCGCCGGGCGCAAGCTTGCCGAAGGCGCCGAACACCCCGCTGCGGGCGCGGCGGCCGATGAGAGCCTCGCAGATGAAGCAAGGGAGGGCTATGCAAAGGCCGCAGATTATGTATGCGACGATGAACGCGCCGCCGCCATGCTCTCCCACCATGAAGGGGAAGCGCCAGATATTGCCGAGCCCGATCGCCGAGCCCGCCATGGCAAGGATGAAGGTGAGTGAACTGCCGAAATTCTCTCGTTTTGAGGGAGCCATTTACTACTAACTAACCAATATGGCTCCAAATATCGGAAAAAAAACGAAAACGAACAATTTTCATTATATTTGTAATCTATGAAATGGTATTCCATACTTGCCTTTTTGCCTGTCCTGGCGCTGGTTTCCTGCCTCAACGGCCGGCAAGGCCGTGGCGGCGGATCAGACAGCGGAGAGGCCATGCAGGCCGACGCCGATGCCGCCGTGGCTTCGGCCACGCACGCATTTCCCACGATGAGCCTTCCACTCGTTTACGGGGACGACCCCACCGCGGCGCGCGAATACACCCTCGAGCACTACTGGGACGCATTCTTCTCGCAGGGCGGCCCCACCACGGACAAAACCATACTCGGCGTTGAAGACGGCGGAGTGGAGCAGGCCCTTGCAAACTATATCGCCATACTCAACGCCGTGAAGGAACTCGCCTCGCCGGATGACACCAAACCCATTTCGCAGGCACGCAAGAGCGTCGGCGCCCTGTTCTCGTCCATAGAGCGCGCCCAGAAGGCAGACACCGCCTCGTACGTTTTCACCCGCATGACGGAGCTGGTCTCCAAGTACCTCTACGACCCCAACTCCCCCATGCGCGACGAAGACTTCTACCTCCCGTTCGCAGAGGCCGCGGCCCGCAGCTCCTGCACGCCGGAAGACATGCGCGCCGCATACCGTTACGAGGCCACTCAGTGCGCCACCAACCCCTACGGATCCGTCGCCCCGGACTTCCGCTACAGCGACGTCAAGGGCCGCAAGGGCTCACTGCACGCCGTCCGGGCGGATTACACCATGCTTTTCTTCAGCAACCCCGGATGCAACTCCTGCAAGGAAATCATCAACGAGGTCATGTCCCGGGACTACATCGGCAGGTACGTCTCCGAGGGCAAGCTCGCCATCGTCAACATCTACATAGACGAGGAAATCAGCAAATGGCGTGACTACGTGCCCAATTATCCCAAAAACTGGATCAACGGCTACGACTACACCTTCCAGCTGCGGGACAGCGGCAAGTACGACATCCGCGCCATCCCCTCGCTGTACCTCCTCGACTCGTCCAAGCGCGTACTCATGAAAGACGCCCCCACGGAGCGCGTCCTCTCTTTCCTCGACAAGATATGAAACAGTACCTCGACCTGCTCCGCCACATACGTCAGGACGGAGTCATAAAGAAAGACCGCACGGGAGTGGGCACGCAGAGCGTGTTCGGATACCAGATGCGGTTCAACCTGCAGGAAGGCTTCCCCCTCCTCACCACCAAGAAGGTGCACCTCCGCTCCATCATCCACGAGCTTCTCTGGTTCATCGCCGGAGACACCAACATAGGCTACCTGCACGACAACAAGGTGACCATCTGGGACGAGTGGGCCGATGAGAACGGCGACCTGGGTCCCGTCTATGGCCGGCAGTGGCGCAGCTGGCAGGCCCCCGACGGCCGCAGCATAGACCAGCTGCAGCAGGTGATAGACCTTATCAAGAACAACCCCGACTCCCGCCGCATGCTCGTGTGCGCCTGGAACCCCGCAGACATAGACAAGATGGCCCTTCCGCCCTGTCACTGCCTCTTCCAGTTCTACGTGGCGGAAGGGCGCCTCAGCTGCCAGCTCTACCAGCGCAGCGCGGACACCTTCCTCGGCGTACCGTTCAACATCGCATCCTACGCCCTCCTCACCATGATGCTCGCCCAGGTCTGCGGCCTTGAGCCCGGAGACTTCGTGCACACGCTGGGGGACGCCCATATCTACCTCAACCACTTCGACCAGGTGGCCGAACAGCTCAGCCGCGAGCCCCGGGCCCTGCCGGTCATGAAACTCAACCCGGAGATAAAGTCGCTGTTCGACTTCAAATACGAAGACTTCACCCTCGAGGGCTACGACCCGTGGCCCGCAATAAAGGCCCCCGTGGCAGTATAGACTATGCAAAAGTGCCTGATAGTCGCCATCGGCGACGACAATGCGATCGGCGTACGCGGCCAGCTGCCGTGGCATCTGCCGGAAGACCTCAAATACTTCAAGGCCGTCACGCGCGGCTTCCCGGTGATCATGGGCCGCACCACCTATTTCTCCCTGCCGTTCCGGCCTCTCAAGGGGCGCAAGAACATAGTCCTCAACCTGGGCGGAGACCCCATCCCGGAGGTCAGCTGCGTCTATTCGTTCGACGAGGCCTACGCCGAGGCGGAAGCCGCCGGTACGGACAAATGCTTCGTGATAGGGGGCGCCTCGGTCTATCGCGCCGCCATGCCCGACATGGACCTCCTGTACATCACCCACGTGCATACCAAGGTACCGGAGGCCGACACCTTCTTCCCGCAGATCGACCCAGGTGTCTGGGAACGCCTCAGCACGTCCGAAACCCATACGGATGCGGACAGCGGACTCACGTACGAATTCGTGGTCTATCGCAAAAGGGAGGCTTAAAAATCGATATTGAACACCGCTCCCACGTGGTACTTGTCGAACTCCCCGGGAGCGCCTATGTTCCAGTAGGCGCTTACGCCAACGCGCGTGTCGAACGGCACCCAGGCAAGATTTCCCAGGACCGCGCAGAGATCCGCACCTACGCTTCCTATGAAGGGATTCCACGAACCCTCGCCTGCAAAGTATGACGCGTCGGCGTGCAGGGTGCACTCGAAATTGCGCAGGTACGCCACGGGGGACATGCCGCCCCAGTCAAGCGGCAGGAAGGGGAAAGCGTAATCGAATGTGACGCCGCCCTGGAAGGGTGACGCCGCCACCCTGGACGCCAGGACGCCGAACGACCTCATTCCGCGCGGCAGCACGTTCACGTACCTCTCGCCGAAAACGGCCTCGCCCAGCGGCAGCTGCGCGGTGGCGGAGAGCCTGACGCCGTGCGTGTCCATCAACCCGGGAAGATATCCGTATCCGTACAGGTAGGCGTTGGACGCGAACACGTCCATCAGCCCGATCCTGCCGCTCCATCCGGCCTCCACACCCGCTCCAAGGCGGGGATAGATGCGGGACGTGGGCGTAGCCTGCACCACGTAAGCGCGCGCCGACGCGGAAATCCTGTTCATGGGGATGGCGGCGCCGTGCATGAAGACGTTGTTGGAAACGGACGCCCTCAGCTGCGGGATAAAGCCCCTGTAAACGCCGCCGGAAGAGAAGGTCAGCGGCAGGTACATCATCACGGAAAGGTCGGCCGACACGGCGTTTGCGATGTCTTCGTAGTCCACCGAAAGCCTCCTGCGGAAGTTGGAGTAAGACTTCTCGAGGAAGAACATGGACGGAGGCGCCGTGCTCACGTCGGCGGACACCTCTATCTTGGGGTACAGTCCGGAATAGGTGAACTTGGTCTCTATGCTGTGCGTCCACGGGTCTCCCGTCTTGTCCGGCCATGCGGCATGATAGGCGACGGTACCGCTGAGCGTCTCCAGCTCGTTCTGGAAGAAGGCGGTGGCGCCAAGTCCGGCGGACGAGAAGATTGCGTCGAAGCTCATGTCCTGAACGGCGTCGGTGCTCACGTAAATCGGCGCCCACGAGTGGAAGCGGAAGATGTGGGCCCCGCGCCTGTAGGGCACCGGCTCCGGAAGCACTATGACGCTGCCCTTATCTACGGGAACCGGGGTTTCGAGGCCCGGGGCAAGCTCGTATTCGTGCCTGATGCCGAAGTCGGCCGGAACGGGGGCCGGCATCTGCACCACCGGAGTGCGCCGGATATGGCGCCCGCCCGCGTCCAGGGCGGAGAACAGCAGGGTGTCGCGGCCGGCGTTGAGAACGTAGCCGCTGCCCCCCTGGGGCGAACTGGTAAGCCTGAACGCACGGCCGCCGGACAGGCGGTAAAGCTCGTCCACGCCCGTGAGGTCCGAGGTGAAATACAGGTCTCCTCCGTGCTCCTTGAGGTCCTTTATGACCGCATAGCCGCAACGGTACACCGGCGCAAAACCGGCGGTGACGTCATAAACGACGTATCCCTCTTCCGACAGGCCGGCGGCGAGGATGCCGCTGCCCACCCATGCAGATTCAGTAAGCTGCACCCCGTCAGGGGCGATGAAGCGCCGCTGCACGGAGCCGTCCGAAGCATCCACGACCACCAGCACGGAGCCGCCTGTCACAGGATATTCGGTGACGGCGAGCGACTTGCCGTCGGGCGAGACGGAAGGGTTGTACCAGCGGGTGCGCGCACTCAAGCGCCTGTGCCTGCCGTCCGCCGCGGCGTACCATATTTCGGAATACGACTGCAGCTCCCAGCGGTGGTCGGAGACTATTTCGCTCCAATAGATGCGGCCAAGGGGCTCCGAAGCCCGGAGACGGCTGGTGCTGTAGGCAAAGGAGGAAAGTCGGGTGACGCTGCCGTCGGGCTCGACACGCACCAGCTCCGGGGCGATGGTCATGCCTGAACGCACCGCGTACAGCTTTCCGTCCAGCATGCAGGCCGATTTGTACTCGGTGAAGCGGCGGTGAGGCCGGGTGAGGCTGTCCGACGGCATGAATGGCGCCCGGGCCAGCTCGTCGCGCATCCAGCGCTGGCGCAAGGTGTCTGTAATCTCTGCAAACGCCGGTTTGAACTTCTTGCCGGTGGTCTCCTGCACGGTCTTCCGGTAGTTGAAAAGGGGCCAGGGCCAGCCCTTCTTGCGGAAGATTCGCTCGTAGTAGCGGGCGGTGAAGTCCTGCACGCCGAAGACGTCGCGCATGCCGGCGGCGCGAATGTAACCCACCTTATAATAATCGGGTGTGTACTTTTTGATGGAGCCGTAGCGCCACTGCCAGAAGTTGCGGGTGTCGCCCTCGCGGAAGGCCGCCCTGTAGTATTCCAGGAACGACGCGTAACGCCCGCGGCCTACGTCGGTGAGCTCTGTCTCCGCCGCCACCGCATCGCCCTCGTAAAACGACGACCCGCCGTAAACCGAAGAGACGGCCCCGGCAAACAGCTCGCCCACGATGAAGGCATAAGGCCGATACGGCTTTGCGTTTACGAACTGCATCTGCGCCACGTGCCGGGACTCGTGGGTGACGAGGTGAACCGGCCATGGAGTGGCCTCGGGGGCCGAAAATGTGGGCGTCGTATACAGTTCCATGCGGCGCGGCGTCCACGCCACCATGCCGTTGGCGTCGGCCGTCCGGGCATGGAGGATCACCGGAAGGGGCTTGCGGTATTCCTGGTTGGGATAATAGCCCGCAGTGGCGCCGACGGGGATCTTTACGCGTTCCAGATAATCGGCATATACCCGGGCGAGGGAATCAAGCCCTTCGGGATACAGGACCCTGTAGTCCGGCGTGCTTATCTGCCACCAGCGGACGGATACCGGCTCGCTGCCCTGGCTGTAGAACTGGGCGGCGGCAGGCAGGCCCGCGGAAAGAAGCGCGAGCGACAGGACCAGGGCCTTGATGCGCATTGGTTTATGAGGGTTATGCGAGCTTGCGGGCGCCGTCTGAAATGACTACGTCGTAAACCTTGAGGTCGTGGCCGAACTCGGCGCGGTACTTTTCCTTTGCCGCGGCGATGAAGCTGTCGTACAGCTCGTCCTTCACAAGGTTGATGGTGCATCCGCCGAAGCCTCCGCCCATTACTCGGGAGCCGGTGACGTCCATCTTGCGGGCGAGCCTGGCAAGGAAGTCAAGCTCGGGGCAGCTCACCTCGTACAGGCGGCTGAGGCCGAAGTGGGTCTGGTACATCATCTCGCCAACGGTCTCGTAGTCGCCGCGCTCGAGGGCGTCGCAGACGTCGAGCACGCGCTGCACCTCGCCGATGACGTATTCAGCACGGATGAAATCTTCCTCGCTGATCTTGTCGCGCACCTCGTCGAGCCACACGCGCTTGCAGTCGGACAGGAAGTCAACCTCGGGATGGTTCTGCTTGATGGCGGCAGCGGCCCTCTCGCAGGACTGGCGGCGGAAGTTGTATGCCGAGCTGGCGAGTTCGTGCTTTACGCAGGTGTCCAGCAGCACGAGCCTGTATCCCTCGGGATTGAAGGGGAAATACTGATGCTCGAGGGTCTTGCAGTTGAGGCGGATGAGCTGGCCTTCCTTGCCGAAGCAGGAGGCGAACTGGTCCATGATGCCGCACTTGACTCCACAGTAGTTATGCTCAGTGCTCTGGCCGATACGGGCAAGCTCGAAACGGTCGAAGCCGTTGTTGTTCATGTCGTTGAGGGCGAACGCAAAGCAGCTCTCGAGGGCTGCGGAGGAGCTCAGGCCTGCGCCCAGGGGGACGTCTCCGGCAAAGACTGCGTCGAAACCCTTTACGGTGCCGCCGCGTTTTGCGGTCTCGCGGCAGACGCCGAAGATATAGCATGCCCAGGCCTCTGCGGGCTTGTCTTCCTCCTTGAGTCCGAAGACCGAGGATGCGTCGTAATCAAGCGAATACAGGCGGACCTTGTCCGTTCCGTTGGGCTTGATTTCCGCCAGGATGCCCTTGTCGATAGCGCCGGGGAATACATATCCGCCGTTGTAGTCGGTGTGCTCGCCGATGAGGTTGATGCGGCCGGCCGCTGCGTAGAATGTTCCGCCTTCGCCGTACAGGGAGAGGAACTTGCTGTGGATTCTTTCTTTCATTGGTTATCTGTGTTGTTATACATTGAACAGGAAATGCATGATGTCGCCGTCCTGGACTACGTAGTCCTTGCCCTCGACGCCCATCTTGCCGGCGGCGCGCACGGCGGCCTCGGTCTTGTACTGCACGAAGTCTTCGTACTTTATTACCTCGGCGCGTATGAAGCCCTTTTCGAAGTCTGTGTGGATGACTCCGGCGGCCTTGGGAGCCTTGTCTCCGGCGTGTATGGTCCAGGCGCGGCACTCGTCGGCGCCGGCGGTGAAGAAGGTGCGAAGGCCCAGCAGGGCGTAGGCTCCCTGGATGAGGCGCACGACGCCCGACTCCTCGAGGCCCATCTCCTCCAGGAACATACGGCGGTCTTCATAATCCTCCATTTCCGCAATCTCCGACTCGGTGCGGGCGGATATTATGAGGATGCCGGCGTCCTCGTCCTTTACGGCCTCCCTGACGGCGTCAACATAGGCGTTGCCGCCTGCTGCCGAGGCGTCATCTACGTTGCAGACATAGAGGACGGGCTTGTTGGTGAGAAGGAAGAGGTCGTGGGCGAGCTGCTCTTCCTCTTCGTTGAGAAGGGCGACGCTGCGGCAGGAACGGCCCTCGCGCAGGGCGTCGCGGTAACGGGTCAGGAGGGCGGACAGCTTCTTTGCCTCCTTGTCTCCGGCGGCTGCCGCCTTGACGCACTTGGCCAGGCGGGCCTCCACGGTCTCGAGGTCCTTTATCTGGAGCTCCAGGTCAACCACTTCCTTGTCCCGCACGGGGTCCACGCTGCCGTCCACATGCACCACGTTGCCGTCGTCGAAGCAACGGAGGACGTGGAGTATGGCGTCGCACTCGCGGATGTTTGCAAGGAACTGATTACCAAGGCCTTCTCCGCGGCTGGCGCCCTTCACGAGACCAGCTATGTCCACTATGTCCACCGTTGCGGGGATGGTGCGCTGGGGGTGGCAGATGTCCGTAAGGACCTCAAGACGTTTGTCCGGTACGTTGGTGGAGCCGAGGTTGGGCTCGATTGTGCAGAAGGGGAAATTGGCGCTCTGGGCCTTGCCGCTGCTCACGCAGTTGAAAAGCGTGGATTTTCCCACGTTCGGCAGGCCGACTATTCCGCATTTGAGAGACATGTTCGCATTGGTTAATTCTTACAAATATAAGAAATTTTATTACTTTTGCGGCCAAGGACAAGACTATGAAACTACTTCTTTTACTGTCGCTTCTTCTGCGGCCTGCCATCCAGGACAGCCTCCTGGTCGTAAGCTGGAACGTCGAGAACTTCCTCGACTACCGTACAGACTCCACCGGGCGCCATACTTCCGGGCGCTTCTACTCCAAGTGCAACGCCATAGCCAAGACGCTGCTCCTCATCGCCGAACGCAACGGCCGGCTGCCGGACGCAGTGGCGCTGATGGAAGTGGGCGACCGCTTCGTGCTGGAAAGGCTTATCGGCTCCACGCCCCTGCGGAAGCTGGACTACGCCATAGTCCATTACGATTCGCCCGACCGGCGCGGCATAGACTGCGCGCTGCTGTACAGGCGCAGCCGCCTCAGGCTGAGGAACTCCTTCGCGGCCCACCTGTATGACGCCGACGGCGCCGTTATGCCCACCAGGGACATCCTGGCGGCAGAATTCGACAGCCTTGCCATCCTCGTCAACCATCACCCTTCCAAGGTAGGCGCAGACTCGGAGCGGCGCCGAGGGATAGCGATGCGGCGGATGACCGAGCTGATGGACAGCCTTTGGCGCAGGTCCGATTTTTATGCCGACACCTGCGCCGCAAATCGCCAGCATACACACTACAATGGCGCCGGTCCCCATACTTTTTTCGGACCTGCGCCAAGCGGCTATCCCGTCCTGGCCGTCGGAGATTATAACGACGACGTCTGGCACGACGGCTCCCCCGGCACCATCAAATACAACGGCTCCTGGGAGAAGATAGACGGCCACTTCGCCCGCGGCCTGACCGTACGGGAGACGGTCTTCGCAGACCCGTCCCTCTCCGAACCCGACCGCACCTGGGGCGGCGTCAAACCCCGCCGGGCTTTCTCCGGCCCCCGCTGGCTCGGCGGCGTCTCCGACCATTATCCCATCGTGCTGATAATCACCCCCTTACGTTAGCACCTCTGGGAGTTTTTCCCAGAGGTCGCAAGCTAAAGGGCTGATACTCAGGAACAAAAAACGCCGGGGCCATTACGGCTCCGGCGCTCGATGTATCAAAACCGACTGCTAGAAGAATCTGGCGCGGTTGTCTTTGACCTCCGCCTTTTCCTGCATGGCGGCGTTTATCATCTGGGTGGTGTAACGCACCTTCTGCGACTCGTAGTTGCGGGCGTCCTCCTCGGTATAGAAGGAACCGGTCTGGCGGTTGGACACCTTGAATACATAGACGCATGCCTGGCCGGCCACGGGGCCGCAGATTTCTCCCTCGGGAGCGGCTGCGACGGCACCGATAAGTGCGGGCTCGAGAGAAGGACCGGACTGGGAGAAGAATGCCACATCGTCCCTGCTGTTGGAAGCGACTCCGAGTGCGGAAGCAATCTCGTCGAGGGTGGTAAGGCCCTCGATCTTGGCGGCCACGTTCTCGCAGGTCTTCTTCTGGAGCTGCTGGGTCTTGAGGATGTCGTTGATGGAGGAAGCGACCTCGTTGACGGGCTTGTAACCCTCCTCGCGGATGTCCTTGAGGGCAACTACGAAGAAGAAGTTGTTGTTGACGGTGATGATGTTGGAAGCCGCACCCTTCTTGTTGTCGTAAACCCAACGGGTGATTTCCTTGGCCTGGCTCACGGAACCGTAGTTTGCGGTGGCCTCGGTCACGTTGTTCATGGTGTGGGAATAGACGCCGGTGGAGTCGATGGCCTTCTTGTAGCCCTCGTAGGTGCCGCCTGCGATGGTTGCAAAGCGGTTGGCCTTGGAGTAGAAGTCGTTGAAGGTCTCCTTGCTGGCAAGGGCTGTCTTCTCAAGGATGGCGACCTGCTTCTTTGCGACGGGCTTGGTGCGCTTGGTCACCACGACCACATGGCTGCCATACTGGGTGTTGAGGACGAAAGGCTTGCCTACCTCAGCGGTGACGCAGCTCTCGAATCCGGGGATGGTGTAGGTCTGGGTGAACCAGCCGAGGTTGCCGAGCTCGCCGTCTGCAGCGGAGCTCTGGTCAACGGAATAAAGGGCGACGAGGCTGGAGAAGTTGCCGCCCTTGGCGACCACCTTCTGGAGGCTGTCCGCCTTCTGGCGTGCGTCTGCGCCTTGGAGAAGGATGTGCTTTACATACACGGAATCGGGGACCATTGCGGAACCGGTGACCTTCACGCTGCGGAAAACGTTGCCGTCGCGATAGACGGGGGAAACGCCCTGTCCGCCGCCGAAAACGAAGTTGTCAACGTCGTCGGAAACGGTCTTGAGCTCGCCCTGCTTGTACCAGCGGTCGGAAAGGGACTGCTCGGAGTTGCGGAGAAGGAAGGCCTTCATGTTGGTGGTGGAGGCGAACTCGGGAAGGAGAGCCTCTATATCCTCGCTGGTGGCGGCGATGTCTTCATTTGAAGGGACGACCTCGTAAACCACGTACTCGATGTCGCGGCCTGCAGCCTGCTTGTAGTTCTCCTTGTGGGCCTTGTAGTACTTCTGGATGTCCTTGGAAGTTACGTTGACGGTGGTGTCCTTGTAGTCGAAGGGGATGAGGAGGTACTCGACGGAGGCGGTGGTGTTGGCCTCTGCCACTGCGTTATCAAGCAGGACGCCGGGGAGATAGTCCGCGGAGGTGAAGAGTGCGCTGTACTTGTCGTAGTACTTCTGGGTAAGGACGGCGTTCTGGAGATAGTTCCAGAAGGTCTTGAGGCTTCCGGTGTTGTCCGAGCCGACGGACTGCACGAAGTCGCGGAGGACGTCGGGGGAATAAGCCCCGGTCTCGTCCGCGAATGCGGGATTGCCGGAAAGGACGGGAGAAATATTGCTGCCGGTGGTGAGGTCTATCATCTCGTCCTCGCCTACGCGGATACCTGCAGCCTTGGCATTCTCCACGAACATGTACCTGTCCACGAAATCCTGCCATGCGGCGTTGCGGATCTGCTGCTGGCTCTGCTCGTTCTGTACGTTGGTGCCGGTTGCTACCTGATGAATGGTGGTGAATCTGTCGACATTCTCCAGGAAGTCCTGATAGGAGACTCTCTTGCCGGCGATGCTGCCGACGTCGTACTTGGACGAAAGGTTGTGGAGAGCGCTCTCGAGGGTGCTGGGGTCGATGATGAATGAAAGGAGGGCCAGGGCGATGATAATGGATATCGCAAGGCCGAATTTTACGCGAATTTTCTGAAGAACCGCCATTGTGTTTTTATCTTTTAATTTTTTCTTTCTAAGGTAATGGGCCGCGAAGTTACTAATTTTTTGGAAAAGCACCAATAAAATTCACAGAATCAATAACAACAAGGGTAGAATCCTGCTCCGGAACGGCGTAACTGTTGAACGGTTTGTGAAGGATCGAGTTGCGGGCGTGGTCGTCTGAACGCATGCCGTAACCTTGCATGAAACCGTCCCTGGAGTACATCTTCACGTAGCAGTCGGTGTATATCTCCTTGCGGGTTTCGTCCCAGTAAATCGTGTCCGTCTCCATGGCCTCGTGCTTTATGACGTTGTTTATCACGACGTTGCCGAAAGCGGACCACACATCGCTGGTGCGGCCTGTCTTGTCCACCTGGTGCTTGGCGTTATCGGAAAAAATCACGCTCTCCAGAAGGCCGTCCTCCGTATATGAATACACGGAAAGGCCTCCGGGGAAGAGGTCTATCTTGGAGGTGTCGTTGTCGTAGGTCTCCATTATCGGAGCCTCGAAGCGCATCTCTATCTTTCCGTTCCTGGATTGCACGGCAAACATGTCGCGGAGGGTCTGCACCGGGGTTTTGGACAGGTCGAGCCTGTCCGCCTCGTGCAGTTTGCCCCCACAGGATACGACAATACTGGCAAGCGCCGAAACGCTTGCCAGTATGCCTATGATCTGTGTCTTCCGGCTCAATTCTACTTAACCGTCCTGACGGTCGTGGTAGCCTTCATGCCACCGCAGACCACGGTGTAGGACTGGCCGTTGGTGATGTCGTACATGAACGCGTCCGCTGCCGGAGGGAAGTACTTGCTGTACTGTGCGATGTAACGGTTGGCATCGTCGGCGAGGGAAGGATCTGCCGCCTTTGCCTTGTTCATATAGTCGCAAGCCACCCAGTAAGGAGCCCTGCGGGCGATCTCGTCGCCACCGCAAGTGGTTGAACCCCAAATGGTTCCGATGAGCAGATATGCCTTGCCGGCAAGACTCTCATCCATGGCGGGAACCTTGGACGCCGCCTCGAATGCAGTGGCGGAACGGCCGTTCTTGAAGCAGTAAACCGCAAGCTCGTAGAGGTAGGAAGCGTCCTGCTTGACGTCGGAATCGTCCCTGTCTATGGCCTCCTGCATGTACTTCACCGCGTTGGCTACGTTGCCCTTTGCGGAGTGGAGCTTGTACAGGTAGTATGCGGCAGCTGCCGAAGGCTCGAGGTTATACATGGTGGTAACGGCGTTGAGGAACAGGTCGTTGCTGTTGCAGTCCTCTGCCAGCGAGAGCATCTTCACGATGTTGGTCGCAAGCGCGAGGTCGTTGGGATTGGCCTCGTAGCGGGGACCGAACAGGGCGAGAAGGTCGTCGCAACTCGCTACCTTGCTGGTGGCGAACAGGTTCTCGATGTTGGTGCGGAAATCGGAGATCTGCTGCTTCTCTATATCCGAAGCCGGAACGATTGCGTCCATAAGGCCAAGGTTCCTCTGGTAAAGGTTGAGGACTTCCTCGGTGCCGATCGTGCCTGCGCCGAACAGGTCAACGGCGGTCTTGAAATCGTTGAAGAGCACTGAGGGCTTGGTCTTGTCTCCGAGGGTGTTGATAACGCCTTCGTAGATGTCGTACACCCTCTTGCCGTCCTTGATGTACTTGGTCGCATAGTTGGCCTTGTTGTTGAGAGCCGTCACCGCATATTTCGGATACAGCTCGGCCCTCTGGTCCTGGAGCGTAAGCAGGGTATCGACGAGGCCGGCTACCACTGCGGCGTCCTTGGCGTTCTTCGCGATGAGGCGGGAGACGAGGTCGGACCCGTGGATAAGCAGGTTCTGGCTGCAGGTTGCAGGGCACAGTTTATATGCCATACGCCAGTTGGGGGTGGCGTCGTCGTAATTCTTCTGCTTGTAGTACTCGGTGTAGTAGGAGAGATACTTGACGCACTCTTCTGCATTCTCGCCGTACTTGCTCATGTCCTGTGCGAACACGCGGACAGAGGGGAGAATCACCATCAGGCTGATTGCTGCTAAAAATACTCTTTTCATATCAATCGGGTTTATTGCTTATTCGTATGAGAATTTCTGGAACCATATGTCAAAAAGGTTGAATCCTACGGAGAAGTTTATGTATCTCTCGCGTATCATGTCACCCTTCAATGAGCCCCTTTGTCCAAAGTCCATGCCAAAAGTGATTCCGTTGTACCAGCGGAAGACCGGAAGCGTGGCTCCCAGCGTGATTCCGAAGGCATTTACGGGGGCTCCGTCGAGCTGGAAATAGTCGTTTTTCCAGTAGGCTCCGGCACGGTATGTTATCTTGCGCCAGTAGTAACGGATGTCGCTGCGGTTGGGTACGTATTCCAAGCCCAGGCGGTAGGTCTCCGAGAGGGAGGTGGTGAAAACGGAACGTCCGGGGCCCGCGGTCACGTTGCCGGTGAAGGCCTCTGCCATGTCGAGCCCGGAGTTGCGCCAGTCGGAGCGGGTGTAGTCGAATTCGGCCATGAACTTGTCTGCATAGCGGAAGCTCAGGCCCACGCCCTTCTCGCTGGCGATGCTCACTCCGTCGGGCGCTCCCTTGCGGTAGTAAAGCGTATCGGACGCAGCGGTGCCCGTGGAGTAACGGTAGCTCTCGGTGGTGCCGCGGAGCCTGGCTTCAGTCCTGTATGTGGCGCCGAGGGTAAGGGACGCCTTGGTGCCCAGGGACTGCTCGTACTGGATGCCGAACTTGCCGGCGGGGGCGTTGAGCTGAAGTATATGACCGTTGCTGGCGCCGTTGTACGAGGCGTCTGTGAAGGATTCTACGAAAGTCTTTTCCGTCTTTCCGAAGTAGTAGATGAATTCCGCTCCGAGCGAAAGCCTGCGCCAGAAAGTGACGCCTGCGCCGACGAAGAGCTGGTAGAGGCTGCCCTGGCCGGATGCCGCATAGTTGATGTTGCCAGTGCGGCCGATTATGGATTCGTCGAGCACGTCGTAGGAATAGCCGTAACCGGTGCTGCTCATCGGCATTATGCCAACCATCATGGCGGAGGAGCGCCAGATGGGGAACGACAGCATTATGTCCCCGATGTTGGCAGTGTTGGAGACGGAGCGGAGGTCGTTCTGGCGGAAGAACTTGTTGTCCTGAATGACGGAGTAATCTGCCATGAAGGCAAGGGAGTCGCGCGCCGTAACCGCCGCAGGGTTGAGCGGATTGAGGAAACGGTTGTTGCGGGAGGCTATGCCCACGCCGCCCATGCTTTTATTGTAAGCGGTGCCGGGGGTCGCCAGGTCTCCTATGCCGAAGATCGAGTATGGGGTATAGCTGCCGAAGGTCTGGGCGGACAGCTCCAGACTGGACGCGACAAGCATGACCGCCGCCGCAAGCAGGCTATTGAATATTCTTCTTGACATATTCGTCGGTGATAATGGCCAGGCCCATCAATCCGAGATTACAAACTACAAAGATGGAATTTTTCATCCGCTTGGCAAAATAATTTGCGTCGCCGCCTGTAAAAATGAGGATATTCTGGGGGTTTGACCTTATGTAACCGTCTATTTCAAACTTTATACCCGAAATGACGCCGGACTCGATGGAGGAGATTCCGGAATTGCCGGGGAAACGGCTGTCGGTGGGCATGTTCACCAGCGGAAGGGCCCTGGAATAACGGTTGAGGGCCTTGAAGCGGGTGCGGCATCCGAGGGAAATGTTGCCGCCGAGGTAAGAGCCGTCGCTGCCTATGAAATCTATGGTAAGCGTGGTTCCAAAGTCGAAAACCGTGCAGGACTTGCCGCTGAACAGATAGCTTACCGCAACGAGGGAGGAGGCGCGGTCGTAGGTAAGATAGTCGGGAATGCCGTACGACGACAGGGCCCCGGGATGGGAAGTGTCCAGCAAAAGGAGGTTCTGGCAGATGCCGGCGAGGACGTTCTCCTCTTCCGGGGTGATGTCCCTTACGGCCACCACCGCAAGCACCAGGGGCGTCTGTTTCTCCGTGAGGGAGCAGATGAAGTCCAGCACCCTCTCGCCCTGGTAACGGAAAGTCTTTCCCAGTACGGATCCGTCCGACCAGGCAGCCTTTACGGCAGTGTTGCCTATTTCTATCAAAAGATTTGACACTCCTATTATTACAATAAGCCTACAAAGTTAGGAATTTTATTCCAACTTACTAAGAATTAGCCTGGCTTTTTGCAAAGAGTCCACGTTGCGGGTTATAAGTTTGAGTTTTCCCTGGCTCTGTTTGAATTCCAACGAGTACAGTCCGGAATTGACCCGGTCGAGGATACGGGTGAACACGCCGGACTGGAAATACGGAGACATCTGGTTGGAAATGAAGAAGGCTATGAACATGCCGTTCTTTATAACTATCTTCTCGAAGCCGAGCCTTGCTCCGGCGTTTCGTATCTTCACCACCTCGAAGAGGTTCTCCACTTCCTGGGTCATGTGGCCGAAGCGGTCCTGCAGCTGAACCTTGAACAGTTCTATTTCCTTGTCCGACAGGAGGGAATCCAGCTGCTTGTAAATCCTTATCTTTTCGGCGGTTATGTCTATGTAGTCATCGGGGATGAGGGCCTGCTGGTCGGTTTCCACAAGGCAGTCGGTGGTGAATGTGCCGCGGTCTCCCTTTGTCACCAGTCCGGCCTCCATGCCGAGTTCCTCCATGGCCTCGGCAAGTATCTTCTGGTATGTCTCGAATCCCATGTCGCTTATGAATCCGCTCTGTTCCGCACCGAGCAGGTTGCCGGCTCCGCGTATGTCAAGATCCTGCATGGCAATGTTGAATCCGCTGCCGAGGTCGCTGAATTCCTCTATCGCCTTCAGGCGCCTGCGGGCATCCTCGGTAAGGGTGGTGAGTGGCGGGATGATGAGGTAGCAGAACGCCTTGCGGTTGGACCTGCCCACGCGTCCGCGAAGCTGGTGAAGGTCGCTCAGACCTATGTTCTGGGCCTGGTTGATGATGATCGTGTTGGCGTTGGGTATGTCGAGTCCGTTCTCTATGATGGTGGTGCAGAGCAACATGTCGTAATCGCCCCGGATGAATTCCAGCATGCGGTTTTCAAGTTCCCTGGAATCCATCTGCCCATGCGCCACGCATATCTTCATGTCGGGGATGAGACGGTGGAGTATTTCGTAGATGGCGGGAATCTCTTCCACCTTGTTGTGCAGGAAGAACACCTGCCCGCCGCGGTTCAACTCGTAGTTTACGATACTCTTTATCTCGTCCTTGTCGAACAGTATTATCTCCGTCTGAATGGGTATGCGGTTGGGCGGAGGGGTGTTTATTATGCTCAGGTCGCGGGCTCCCAGCAGGGAGAACTGGAGGGTACGGGGGATGGGAGTCGCGGTGAGGGTAAGGGTATCAACGGAAGAACGCATCCTGCGGAGTTTCTCTTTGGCCGAGACCCCGAATTTCTGTTCCTCGTCTATCACCAGCAAGCCCAGGTCCTTGAAAACAAAGTTGTCCGACAGTATCTTATGGGTGCCGATGAGTATGTCTATCTTTCCTTCCTCCAGGCGTTTGCGTATATCGTTTATCTCTTTGGCCGTGCGCAGGCGGCTCACATAGTCCACCGTGCACGGGAGGTCCTTGAGGCGTTCGGAGAAAGTGGTGAAATGCTGGAGCGCGAGGATGGTGGTAGGAACGAGCACCGCAGTCTGCTTGCCGTCCGTCGCCGCCTTGAACGCCGCCCTGATGGCGATTTCCGTCTTTCCGAATCCCACGTCGCCGCATATCAGACGGTCCATCGGGCAGCTGTCTTCCATGTCGCGCTTCACCGCCCTGGACGCAAGGTCCTGGTCCGGCGTATCCTCATACATGAAGGATGATTCCAACTCTTCCTGCAGATAGGTGTCCGGAGAGAACGCGAAAGCCTTTGATGCCTTGCGGCGGGCGTACAGCTGGATAAGGTCCTTGGCTATATCCTTTACGCGGGATTTGGCGTTACCCTTGAGGGTGAGCCATGTCTTGGATCCGAGTTTGTTTATCTTTGGCGGTTCGCCGTCCCTGGAGCGGAACCTCGATATCTTGTGCAGCGCATGTACCGACACGAACACCACGTCCCCGTCCTTATAGGTGAGTTTCACCACCTCTTTGATGCGTCCGAAGTCGTCCCTGAGCCTTACCAGGCCGCCGAACACTCCCACTCCGTGGTCTATATGCACAACGTAATCACCTATGTTGAAGGAGTTGAGATCGTTGATGGTGAGTTGTTCCGTCTTTTCCACGCTGCGGCGCAGGCTGACGCGGTGGAAACGGTCGAATATCTCATGGTCGGTGTAATAACATACATGGTCCTGGCGGTCTATGAACCCGCTGTGTATGTTCTTTCCCTTGACGAAGTCCGGGATCAGGCCGCCGTTCTGGGACAGGATGGACTGGATGCGGTCCAGCTGGTTGGATTTGTCGCCGTATATCAGGACCTTGTATCCGCTTTCCATCTTCTCCCTGATGTCTTCCGTAAGGAGTTCGAAGTTCTTGTTGAAAACGGGCTGGGGGGATATTTCGAATTCCACGGCGTCATCGGCATTGTGCTGCAGGGGTGTGTCGATGAAAACCTTTTTGAATCCGGCGGTCAGCGGGAAGTATTCCTTGTCCTTGTACATGTCCGAGGAATCCAGCCACAGAAGGGTTCCGGCAGGGAGTATCTCAAGGATATTGTTTCCTTCGGGGGTACCGTCTGATATGGCTGAGGAAACTATGTCCGCAGTGTCGCATTTTTCTTTCGACAGCTGGGTGTTGCAGTCGAACAGGTGGATGCTGTCTATCTCATTGCCCCAGAATGATATACGGTATGGATTGTTGCGCGAGAATGAAAAAATATCTATTATAGATCCGCGTATTGCGAACTGCCCGGTAGCCGATACGAAGTCAACCCTTTCGAATCCTTTGGAAGCCAGTTCCTCCACCAGTTTTTCGTGGCTTATCTCCTGGGCCGTTTTAAGTTTTATTACCGAATTCTTAAGGGTTCTGGTACCGGGAATGAGTTCTTCCAGGGCCTCGGGATAGGATACGATGAACAGTTTTTCTTTCCTGGAAGACAGTATTTTTTCCACTGCAGCGGTACGCTGGACGCTCAGGGAGGATTTATAGTTGCTCCTTTCTATGTTCTTGCCTGAAGACGGAAGGAAAAAGACAGAGTCGCCGCTGGTGAGGGAATAAAGGTCGGCAGAACAGTATTCAGCCGCTTCCCTGTTCGGCAGAATGATGAAGTTCATTCCCTCCCCTGCCGCTTCACTCACAACAAACCACCTCGCAGAAAGATACAGCGACTTGCAGAATACCTCATTCTCCGATGATATCCTCTCTTTCAGTAATTGTATTGACTTACTGTTCACCTCTTATTCAATACTAAAACAAATTGTTGTTTCTCCAAACTTCCGCTTCGCTCCATCCCTCCCGTTCACATCGTCACGGGCGATGATTGTTTTAAGAAACAGTAGTATATTTTTATAATCATCCAATACTAGCGATGCGATAAACCCGCATCATGATTTTATAACTTATTAATATTTAATGTTTTACTAACGTTTTTGCTTGTTCGCGATTTGAATCGCTTTCCGATGCGATAATTCGATTCGACGTCGTTGCAAGTCATTAACTACAAATTATTTGAATAGCTCTTTGACATTTCACGATTTGAAGTGAGCGTTTGGCTAAATTTGTGGCTGTAACCAGCTCCGAATTATGAACAAAGGCCAATATGTCTTCGCCCAAGTGATGACTTACTTCCCTCGGTGGGTCTTTGAAGAGGCCGTCAAAAAGTACAACGGCGACTTCCATGCAAAGAATCTTAACAGCTA
>JAFZLQ010000053.1 GCA_017551425.1 Bacteroidales bacterium
ATGCCTTCAGTCACCGAGCGCTGGGCGGGCGGTATGCTTACCAACTTCCCCACCATCCGCAAGGCCATCAAGAAGATGGGCACCATCGACAAGATGAAAGAGGACGGCACCTTCGAGAAGCTCGCTAAGCGTGAGCGCCTCCAGGTGGACCGCCAGAGGGCAAAACTCGAGAAGAACCTCGGCTCCATCCGCGACATGAGCCGCCTTCCTTCCGCGATCTTCGTGATCGACGTGCAGAAAGAGGCCAACGCCGTCAAGGAAGCCAACCGTCTCAACATTCCGGTATTCGCAATGGTTGATACTTGTTGCGATCCCACACCCATTGATTATGTGATTCCGGCAAATGACGATGCGGCAAAGTCCATCGAGTGCATCATGAACGTCCTCTGCGCAGCTATCGCCGAAGGTCTTGAGGAGCGCAAGCTCGAGAAAGACAAAGAGGCTCCCGCAGAAGAAGAGGCAGTCGAGGCCCCCAAGGCAGCAACCCGCAAGCTCCGCGCACGCAAGGGCGCCAAGGCCGATGAGGCAGAGGCCCCCGCAGCCGAGGCTCCCGCAGCAGAGCCCGTCGCAGCCCCCGCAGTCGAGGCAGAGCCTGAGGCAAAGGCAGAATAAGTTCCACCAACTCAAAGAGATAAAGCTATGGCTATTACAGCAGCAGACGTAATGAAGTTACGCAAGATGACTTCCGCCGGTATGATGGATTGCAAGAAGGCTCTCGAAGAAGCCAACGGTGACTTCGACAAAGCCGTCGGCATCATCCGCGAGAAGGGCAAGATGGTCGCCGCCAAGCGCGCAGACCGCGAAACCTCCGAAGGTGCAGTCAAGGCGCGCATCGCAGGTGGCAAGGGTATCCTTGTCTGCCTCGGATGCGAGACCGACTTCGTCTCCCGCAACTCCGACTTCCAGAACCTCGCCGAGGCTATCGCCGATGTCGCCATTGCAAACTGCCCCGCAGACCTCGAAGGTCTCAAGGCTTGCAAGATGGCAGACGGTTATACCGTGGCCGAGGCCGTCGAGGCACAGACCGGAAAGACCGGTGAGAAGCACGTTCTCGTAGGTTACGCAATCGTAGAGGCTCCGTTCGTCGTGGAGTACATCCACAAGATCAACGGCAAGCTCGGCGCCCTCGTCGGCTTCAACAAGCCTGTCTCCGAGGCCCTCGCAAAGGGTGTCGTCATGCAGGTTGCCTCCATGAACCCCGTCTCCATCGGCATCGCCGACTGCCCCCAGAGCGTTCTCGACAACGAGAAGGCCGTTGCAGTACAGAAGACCAAGGACGAGATGGTCCAGAAAGCCGTTGACGCAGCACTCAAGAAGGCCGGCATCAACCCCGCCCACTGCGACAGCGAAGACCATATCGAGTCCAACACCGCCAAGGGATGGCTTACTCCCGACCAGGCCGCACAGGCACGTGAGATCATCAAGACCGTAGGTGCAGAGAAGGCAGCTTCCCTCAACCCCGTGATGATCGAGAACATCGCCAACGGCCGTGTGCAGAAGTTCCTCAAGGAGATGACTCTCGAGGAGCAGGAGTACCAGATGTCCGACGACAAGATCTCCGTCAAGGATGCTCTTGCCAAGGAGGACAAGGAAATCAAGGTGGTCGCTTTCAAGCGCTTCTCCCTCAACGACTAATCAAAGGTCGCAACAAAATGAGACTGACGATCCGGATCGGACCGCCAGTCTTTTTTTTACCTGCTTTTCTTCTCGCAGATCAGCCCCAGGCCTCTCAGCCCTTCCGGCTCGGGGTCTATGGTGACGCTGATGTTCCACTCCCCGGCCTCGGACGGCACTACGCCGCTGCGGTACAGTTCGCGCTGGGATCCTGCCGGATAATACACAGTCTCCGAGAAGAACCTGCCGGAAGGCGAGCGCCATACGACCTGCAGGGGGAAGCATGACAGCGTATCCCGCTGGAACAGGGGACGGTCGATGGCGGCATAGAAGGAAATGTCGTAAGCGGACAGGGTGTCCGGCATGTCTATGTTGAAGGAATAATCGCCGGAGCTGTCCGAGCGCTGGAAGTACTCCCGGGACGGCGGCTGGCCGCAGGAAGCGAGCACCAGCATCATCAGGATAACTGCCGGGAGCGGGCGCATCATTCCGCTGCTTTCTTCTCCGGGCGCTGGCGGCGTCCGTGGTTGCGGCGGCGCGGGTCTCCCTTGCGCTGCCCGCCGTCTGGACGGGCCTCCTGCTTTGCGGGAGCCGCCTCTGCTGCGGAAGCCTTTTCTGCCGGTGCCTCGGCGCGTGACTTGCCGCGGCTGCGGGAACGTTTGCGCTTGCGGCGGGGAGCGTCGAAGCGGCTGATGCTGTCGTCTCCCACGGCCGTAACGAATTCAGGCATAATGGGTTCCGGCTCGGTCTTGAGGGACTCGGGCTTCTCTCCGTTGCGGTTCATCTCCAGTATCTCGCGCACTTCTTCGGCATCCAGGGCGTAGAGGTCTGCGTCTGAATTCTTGTCGTACGAGAAGTACATGATTTCCCGGAGTATGTCTGTCTTGCGGAGCCAGGCGAGGCCGTCTTCGAACTCCAGCGGGCCCTGTACGCGCGGAATGCGCGACTGTGCGTCGAGGTAGTTGGCCACTTCGTAGTTGAGGCAGCACTTGAGCTTTCCGCACTGGCCGGCGAGTTTCTGCGGGTTGAGCGAAAGGTCCTGGCAGCGGGCGGCCGATGTGGAGATGCTCTGGAAAGAGGTGATGTAGTTGGCGCAGCAGAGCTCGCGTCCGCAGACTCCCAGGCCACCTATGAGCCCGGCCTCCTGGCGCGCGCCTATCTGCTTCATTTCTATGCGGATACGGAACTCCTCGGCAAATACCTTGATGAGCTGGCGGAAGTCCACGCGGCCGTCTGCGATATAGTAGAAAATGGCCTTGGTGCCGTCTCCCTGGAACTCAACGTCGCCGATTTTCATCTCCAGTCCGAGCTCCGCCGCTATCTTGCGCGCCTTGATCATGGTGTCCTGCTCGCGGGCTATGGCGGCCTGCCACTTCTGGATGTCCAGGGGCTTGGCCTTGCGGTAGATGCGCTTGAACTCGGTATTCTCGCGCGAGATGCCCTTGCAGGCCATCTGCCTTGCCACGATGGGACCGGCGAGGGTTACTATGCCGAGGTCATAGCCGTTGGCGGCCTCAACCACGACGAAGTCTCCCAGGGCCAGGTTCTGGAGGGAATCGTTTATGTAGAAGCCCTTGCGCGTATTCTTGAAGCGCACTTCGAAGATGTCGGGGCAGGAGCCGTCCTCTATGCCCTTGAGTATGTTGCGGCTGGAAAGCTTGCAACAGCCCGGGCGGTATGATGGTTCGTCGGCCTCTTCGCCTTTGGTTATGGCGCAGCCGCGGAAGCAGTCGTATTGTATGGTCTCGTTGTCCATCAGATGATACTGTACAGTCTGTTCACCAAATCGGTGAATATTATCTTGGCGTTGACGTTGCGCTCAACCAGTCGGAAGGCCCTGTCGAAACAGGCCACGGCGGCCCTCGGGAAGGTCTTCCGGGCGCCTGAAGCCCAGGCTGCCGCATTGCCGGAGCCTGTCTGGGGAAGCTTCATGCCCTGCTGGCTCAGGAAGAGGTTGCGCATGGCGTCGGATGCAAATTTACAAAAAGCTTTGGCACTTTCGCGCGAGGGGAGCGAAGAAATGCGGTCGCAGGCCTCGAGGGCGGCGTAGAGGTCTTTGCGCAGGAGGGCCTCCATGAGCTCGTCCAGCAGCTCCGGGGAGTCGAATTCCGGGGCCTTTACCTCCGCGCCCAGCTGCAGGTGCTGGCAGCGTGAGGCTATGGTCTGCATGACCTTCTCGGGCGCATGGGTGATGAGGATGAACTGCGTCATGGGCTCCGGCTCCTCGATGGCCTTGAGGAGGCGGTTGGCGGCCTCCTGGTTCATTTTTTCCGGAAGGAATATCACCACGGAGCGCCATCCGCCCTCCAGTGCGCTTAGCGACAGCTGGGCCAGCACTTCACGCGCCTCCGCAACCGCTATGAGGGACGATTTGCTGTCTATCCCCAGCGCGGAGCCGAGTTCTGCCTCCGTAAACCTGGGATTGGCGAGCGCCAGCTCGCGGAACTGCGGCATGAGGGCGGTTGATGTATTGGGCGACGTAACAGGGAAGACGAAGTGTATGTCCGGGTGGATGAGCTTACCCACGCGGTTGCAGGCGGGGCATTCCCCGCAGGAATCGCTTTCTCCCCTGGAATGGCAGTACAGGTACTGCAGGAACGCCATGGCGACGCTGAACGCAGGCCCGCCGTCGGGCTCGGAGAACAGGATGGCATGGGGGATCCTGCCGGAATTCACCATTCCCGCAAGAACTTTCAGCACCTCAGGGCTGGCGTTTGTGTCGCTGAATCTCATACCGTACGTACTGCGTTATAGCGTGCAATGCCCTCCAGGGCCGATTTGTATGCCGATCCCGGGATTGCGCCCAGGGCGTCCAGGGCCTCGGCGACGAACCCGTCAAGGCGCGACGAGGCGTATTCCAGCCCGCCGTTGGCAAGCACGAAGCTCCGGATTTCCTCGCAGGCCGACGGATTCTCGCGAATGCCTGCGACCATTCCGCGGATGCGGGCCTCCTCGGCGGGGGCGTTCCTGAGCGCGCCCAGCAGAGGCAGGGTGATCTTGCCTTCGCGGAGGTCGGAACCCACCGGCTTGCCTATGCCGGACTCCGTTCCGTAATCGAAAATGTCGTCCCGAATCTGGAACGCTATGCCCGTGGCCACACCGTACCGGCCTGCCGCCAGCAGCATCTCAGGACCCGCGTCAACCGATATCGCCGCAGTCCTGCATGAGGCCTCGAAAAGGGACGCCGTCTTGCAGAAAACGATGCGCAGGTAGTCTTCTTCCGTGGTATCGGCCGTCCCTGCCTTTTCCAGCTGCAGCATTTCTCCCTCGGCGAGGTCTGAAAGGGTGCGGGAAAGAACGGGAATGGCGTCTGTCTGATGACGTGTGCCTACTACCAGGTCAACTGCCTTGGAGAGCCAGAAGTCACCCACGAGCACCGCGCTGCCGGGCCCCATGAGGGCGGAAAGCGTCGGCTTGCCGCGGCGGGTTGCGCTGTTGTCGGCGACGTCGTCGTGTAGCAGGGTGGCGTTGTGCAGGATTTCGCAGGCTGCGGCATAATGGACGCTGTCTGTGTTGATGCGGCCGAGCGCGGCTGCCATCAGGAGGGAAATCATGGGGCGCAGCTTCTTGCCGGAGTTGCCCCAGATGGATGAATTGACGGAATCGAGAAGGGCGATGCCGGAATGCAACTTGCGGCCTGCGATATCTTCGAAGGCCGTCCAGTCGCTTCCGAGCAGGGTTATGATTTCGTCGCGGCTCACAGCAGTGCCTTCAGTTCTTCTATCGTACGGGGCAGTTTGAGCGTGGCGCGGTCTTCCGGCAGCAGCATGCCGGTGGCCACGAAATGGTCCATCAGCGCTGCAAGGGAATCGTAGAAGCCGTCGACGTTGAAGGCTATCACCGTGGCTTTGAGTTTCCCGAGCTTGACGAGCACCAGGGCCTCGAAAAGCTCGTCCATTGTGCCTATGCCTCCGGGCAGGGCGATTACCGCGTCTGCGTCCGAAAGCATCTTCTCCTTGCGGTCGGACATGGTATCCGTCCACACGGTCTCCGACAGCCCGGGATACGCCACTCCGGCCATGAACCTGGGGATCACGCCCTTTGTGAAAGCGCCGCAGGCGAGGCCCTCCTCGCTCACTACGCGCATCGTGCCCTTTACGGTGCCGCCGCTGCTGATATGGTAGCCCATGGCTGCGGCAGCCCGCACCGCCTGGCGGGCGGCGTCGTTGTACCTGGGATCTATTGCCTCGTTGGCCGAACAGAAGAACAGGGCCGTCATAGGGCCGCCTCGATGCGGGCCTTGAGGTCCTGCTTGGGGACTACGCCCACGGTGCGGTCCACCACCTGGCCGTTCTTTATGAACACGAGGGTGGGGATGTTGCGCACGCCGAACTGTGCGGCAATCTCGTCGCAGTCGTCAACGTTGCACTTGGCGACTGTGGCGCGGCCTGCGAACTCGGCGGCAAGCTCATCTACGACGGGGGAAAGGATACGGCAGGGTCCGCACCAGACCGCCCAGAAATCTATGACGAGAAGGCCGGGCTGTGCCAGATACTCCTCGAAGTTGGTTGAAGTTATTACGTTTTCCATATCTACAAATATAGCAAAAAATCAATAGAAACACTCCACGTTCCATACAAAGGCGCGAAGCCCAAGGTCGGGCGACGCTTCGTCCTTTGCGCGCAGCGCGTCGAGTATCGGCTGCACCTTTTCGTCCTTTACCATGGTGAGTATGGCGTGGTTCTGCTCCGGCCACGCATGGTCTCCCATGTGCGGAATGCCGTTGAATCCGCCCTTGCCCTGGATGTCCACCCAGCGGGTGTAACCCCTCTGGCGGTTTTCTTCCAGAACTTCCACGACCTCGTCGCCGAAGGCCTGGTTATAACTTATGAAGACTGCTTTCATGCTTTTGCGAGTTTCTTTTTGCGGCGCTTCTCCTGGCGGACGCACAGGGCGCAGTAAACGGTTGGAATGAGGACGAGGGTGACGATGGTGGAGACCGAAAGACCCCAGCATACGGTGACGCCGAGCGACTTCCACATCTCTGAGCCCTCGCCTGTGCCTATGGCCATGGGAAGGAGGCCGAGGACGGTGGTGAGCGTGGTCATGAGAATAGGCCTCAGACGGCTGCGGGCGGCGGTGGTGGACGCATCACGCACGTTCATGCCGCGTTCGCGCAGCAGTATGGTGTAGTCTATCAGCACGATACCGTTCTTCACCACAATACCCAGCAGGATTATGATACCCACCAGCGACATCATGCCGAGGTTTACTCCGGAAATCCAGAATCCGAGCAGCACGCCGACGGCTGCGAACGGCACGCTGAACATGATGACGAACGGGCTCATGAACGACTCGAACTGGGATGCCATGACCATATATACCAGTATGATAATCAGCACGATGAGTACGAACAGGTCTGCGAACATGTCCTGCTGGTCCTCATAGTCGCCGGCTATCTGTATGGTAAGGTTGGACGGTATGTCGGTGGCGTCGATCGCCCTCTGGGCGGCCTGCACGGCCTCGGACAGGGCGGATCCGCGTCCGACTATACCGGTGACGGTGATCAGCCTCTCGCGATCCTTGCGCTCGATGCTCGGAGGCACCAGGGTCTCCACTATCGTGCCGAGCTCCTTCATGCGGATCTGCTGCCCCTGCGCGCCTGTCACGGTTATGTTCTCCATATCCTCGATGCTGGTGCGGAACTCGGGGGCGTAGCGTACGCGGATGTCGTATTCCTCGCCGTCCTCGCGGTAGTGCGATGCCAGGGTTCCGCTCATGGCGGCGCTGAATGCCGCACCTGCGGTGGACGAATTGAGTCCGTTCAGCGCGAGCTTGGTGCGGTCGAAGTCCATCAGGTACTCGGGGCTGTACTCGTCACGGCTGAGGGTAACCTGCGCGAAGGCGGGATCCTGCAGCATCTTTCCCTGCAGTTCATGGGCGATGCGGTCGGTCTCCTCGAAGCTGTAACCGTAAACCTCCACCTTGATGGAGGATGCTCCGCCCATGCCGCCGCCGCCTTCAGTGACCATGGCCCTGTGGATGTCGGGGTAGCGTTTCATGATTCCGCGGATGACGTCGGCAATCTCCGCGCTCGTGCGTTTGCGGGTGCTTGACGTGCCGATCCGCACGTTCATCGATATGATGTGCGTTCCGTTGCTGCGCATGGAGGCGAAGGTGTTGTCGCTGTCGGCCTGTCCGAAGGTGAAGTTGATGCGTTTGGCCTCTGGAACTGCCTCCTTTACGTCGTCGTACAGGCGGAAGGCGAATTCACGGGTAACGTCCTGGGCCGTGCCCATGGGGAGCTCGATGTTTGCGGAAATGCGGTCGGAGTCGCTGTGGGGGAAGAATTCGGTCTTGACTCCCGGAGCGAGCAGCGCCACGACGGCGGCAAAGATTGCCGCTGCGCCGAGGATGACTATCAGGCGATGCCCGGTGGCCCAGTGGATTACGTGGCCGTAACCTCTTGATATCCAGTTGATGAAGCGGTTTACGGGACCGAAGATGAGATTGTATGCGCGTCCGTGCGACTCGCGCGGCTTTAGCAGCTGGGAGCAGAGCATCGGCACCAGGGTAAGTGCGGCGGTGGTGGAAACCACCATGATTATGCTCACGATCCAGCCGAGCTGGCGGAACATCATGCCGGACATGCCTTTGATCATGGTCAGGGGCAGGAACACGCAGAGCATGGTGAGCGTGGACGCGATTACGGAGATGCCCACTTCGGAGGTGCCGTGGACCGCGGCTTCGCGCGGCCTTTCACCCCTGGACAGGTGCGTGGACACGTTCTCCAGTACCACTATTGCATCGTCCACCACCATGCCTATGGCAATCGCAAGGGCCGACATCGATATGATATTCAGCGTGTTGCCGGTCATGGCAAGGTACACCAGCGATGCCAGCAGGGCGATGGGGATACTCAGTACGATGATGAGGGTGGAGCGGAAGTTGCCGAGGAACAGGAACACCACCAGCATGACTACGATAAAGGTGATTATGATGGTGTCCCTCAGCGTCTTGATGGTGTTGATGATTTCCGTGGAGCCGTCCACCAGCACGGTCACTTCCACGTCGGCGGGGAGGTTGGGCTTGATTTTCTCAAGCTGCTTCTTGACCCCGCGGATGACGTTGACGGTGTTGGCGCCGCTCTGCTTCTGTATGACGATGCGGGCGGAGCGCTCCCCGTCGGTGTAGGATTCCTGCTCGCGCTCCTCGCTGCCGTCGCGTACGGTGGCGACGTCGCGCAGGTATATCGTGCGGCCTGCGGCTGAGCCCACGACTATGTCGAGCAGCTCGGACGGGTCGTTGAATTCCTTTTGCACGCGGAGGGTGTAGGTGTCCGAACCGATGTCGATGTTGCCGGACGGGAGATTCTTGTTCTCCGCCGATATGATGCCGGCTATACTGTTGATAGTCAGGCCGTAAGCTTGCAGGCGCGTGGGGTCGCAATAGACCTGGATCTCACGCGTGGGGGCTCCGCTGACGCTTACCGTACCTACTCCGGGCACGCGTGCGAGCGGCGTGGCGAGGCGGTCGTCAAGTATCTTGTCCAGCCCCTGGATGCTTTCCCTGGCGGTTGCGGTGAGCATCATGATGGGCATGTCGTCCGCGCTGAACTTGAAGATTACCGGCACGGAGGCTCCGTCCGGCAGCGCCGAGTTGACCATGTCCAGTTTGTCGCGGACGTTGTTGGTAGCCTCCTCTATGTCCGTGCCGTATTCGAATGTGAGGGTGAGGAGCGATATGTTCTCCCGCGAGCGGGAGTTCAGCTCCTTGAGGTTCTCCACGCCGTTGAGCGAGTTCTCGAGGACCTTGGTGAGGTTGTTCTCGATGTCGGCGGCGTTGGCTCCCGGATAGGAGGACATCACCATGATGGTATTGGAATCGAACTCGGGGAATTGGGCTATGGACAGCTTCGTCAGCGAGTAGATGCCGAATATCATGAAGGCGATGAAGACCAGGCCGGTGGTCACCGGATGATTGACGGCTGTGCGATAGATGCTCATAGCTTACTGGATTTCTACTTCCTGTCCTGCCTTGAGCACCGAGGCGCCCTTGTAAACCACCTGCTCGCCCTCTTCGAGGCCTTCGAGCACCTGGTACTTGCCGTCCCAGTGGCGCCCGAGGGTTACGAGACGCATCTCGGCGCTGCCCTGGGCGTTGATTATGAACACCGTGCGTGTGCCGGCGCCCTGCATCTTGAGGACTGCGGTGTCGGGGATGACTATGCTGCGGCTGTCGCCGAAGTTGACCGTGGAACGCACGTACATGCCGGGACGCAGCTCCCTTTTGGTGTTGGGTACGACGACTTCAACGTTGAAGGTGTGCGTCGCGGCGTCCATGGTGGGGTAGAGGCGTCCTACCGTGCCCTCGAAGGTCTTGCCGGGGAGGGCGTCGGCCGTAAGCGTCACCTTGTCGCCCTTCTTCACCTTGGTGTATTCGGTCTCGGAAATGGCCACCAGCACCTTCACCGGGGTGATCTGCTGCACCGTATAGATGGGCAGCGACATTGAGTAGATGTCGCCCCTGTCGTAGTTGCGTGCCGTAACCACTCCGGACACCGGGCTGCGGAGTATGGTGTTGTCCTGTATGTTCCTGTAGCTGCTCCGGCTCACCTTGCAAGCCATCTCCAGCTGGTCGAAATCGGCCTGGGAGATGCCTCCCTGGGCGAGCAGGGTGCGGACGCGTTCAAGCTCGGTCTCGTCGTTGTGGAGCTTGAGTTCGGCCTGGTCGAGCTGGGCGCGGTCCATTTCCGCAAGCACCTGACCCTTGCTGACGAAATCGCCCACATCGACGTTGAGCTTGATTATCCTGCCACCGCTGGTAGGGGCGATGTTGTTGACCACGTTGGCCTGTACGGTTGATGAATAGAGGGTGGACTGGGGGACGTTTTCGTACGCCGCCGTCATTACGGATACCGTGGGTTTGGAGGCCGGAGCCTGAGCTGCGGTGCCGGTATTGCCCGAGCCTTGGGATGAGCAGGCGGCCAGAAGAATCGCCGCTGCGAGTATGATGGTTCTGTTCATATTACTGCTGGAAGTCGATGCCGAGGGTGCCTTCGAGATCTGATTTTGCATTGAGGAAACTGTATATAGCCTGGCAGACGCCAAGTTTCGATTGGGTAAGGGCGAGCTGGGCGTCGCCGAGGTCGGTGAGGGTGCTGCGGCCCACGTCGTACGACTGGCGGGCTATGCCATAGGCCTTCTCTGCGGTCTCAACGGCGCTTGCCGCGGATGCGTAACTCTTTGTGGCAGTGCCCATTGTGGCCAGGCTGCTGCGCACCGATATCTGGAGCTGGCGCTCGGTGTTGGCGCGCTGGACGTCGAGTTCAGCCGCCTGCACCTTTGCCTGTTTTATGTCATGGTAGCGCTTGCCGCCGTTGAAGATGGGGATGCTCAGGCTGAGCCCCACGTAGGAATAGGGAGACCAGCGGTACTCGGCAAAATTGTAGTCGTTGGCCATGGCGTTGAGGCTGTAGTTGAAGGCCAGCGCGAGGGTGGGGATGTTTGCATACTGCTGCAGCTTGATGGTCTCCGCAAGCTGGGCGGCCTGGATGGAGAGCTGGCGTATGGTAGAGTTGCCGGAGACGTCGTCAGATTCGGGGAAGGGCATGTCAAGGAGTTCGGCATAGTCCGAGAGTGTGCCTGCTACGTCTATGGAAGAGTCGAGATCGACCCCCATCACCGCCTTGAGCTGCCAGAGGCCGAGCGCCACCGAGTTCTCCGAATCATATACATTGGGGATTGCGTTGGCCACCGCCGTCTTTGCGCGGGTGAGGTCGAGCTCCGAGGCGCGCTGGGCGTTGTACTTCTTCTCGGTGAGCTCGTAATTGTCCATTGCATTCTCGTACACAGACTTGTACACCTCGAAGGCTTCCTTGGCCAGGAGCACGGTGTAATAGGCCTTTTTGACCTGGGTGACGGTCTCTATTCGCGATGAACGGGCCTTCTCTACGGCTAGTTCCACATCTTCGTCGCTGATCTTGAGGCTCTTCCACAACTGGGCGTTTACCAAGGGCATGCTCGCGCTGAGGCCTGTGGACCAGGTGTTCCAGCGGCCCATCTCGATGCCGTCCCTGCCTCCGCCCGAGCTTCCGGAGTCTTCCGAACCGGCTCCGCCGAAGTTGAAGTCCATGTACATGACCTGCTTCTTGATGGTGCGCTGGTAGGATCCGGTGCCGTCAATCTTGGGGAAAAGCGCGGCATAGGAGCCCTTGCGCGCGTAGCCCGTGCGCTCTATCTCGAGGTCCGCCACCTTTACGCTGGCGTTCTCGCTGAGGGCTATCTGTATCGCTTCCTGCAGGCTGATGACCGATGGCTCGTCCTGCCCCAGGGCCGGAACCGCCAATGCGGCGCAAAATAGAAATATCAGTATTTTTTTCATATAAGTATCGCGCGCGTTCTACTACAAAAATTGTACCCCGAAACACAAAAAAGCGGGTGGCTGTTTCGGCCACCCGCAATCGTCTATTGCTGAACGCTTTAGCGCTTGGTATAGTAGTAAGTGTACTTTGATACTAGGATACCGAGGAGGGGATCCTGGCTGAGGACCATCTCCTTGAGGGTGAGTTTCTCAACGTTGAAGTATGAGAGGCCGTCAACGTAGATGACATTGTCCTTGACGTCGAACTGGCCGCTCTCGGTCTGCTTGCCGTTCTCGTAGAAAGTAATGGTGTTCTCCGTGATCACCAGATAGTCAAGGGTTTTGACGGGAGTGGTGGTGACGGAGCCGCTGGTGGCGGTTGTTTCAATCGTATTGAGGTCCCAGGTGCCGACGAAATTGCTTGCCTTGGGATTCTCAATCTTGACGTTGCAGGATGCCAGGCCAAGCACGAGGGCTGCGCCGGCGATGAAGCTGAGTATCTTTTTCATCAGTGTTGAATTGACATTAAACGTATGTATTTGAGCACGGTGCTGCTCCAAACCTCGTCGCCGGGGAGCTGGTAGCGGCAGTTGCCCTTGGGATCGGGAGTGAACAGGGTCTCGCCCCTGGGGGTAAGCTCCACCCACCCGCGCTCGGAGAGGCTGTAGATGTCGTCTCCCTCGACGGCGTTGATGACAGCGAGGGGATCCCACATCTTCTGGCCGGTGTCGCACTGCAGGTACTCATAGACCCACTTGATGGGGTGGATGTCGGTCCAGTTGATATCGGAAAGGACCTGCTCGTCGGGGTAACGCAGGGGGTCGCCGACCTCGCCGGGAGAGAACACCATGTCCAGCTCCTTGGGCCAGAGTTCGAAGAACTTGAGGGAGAAATCTATGGCCTGGGTGAAGTTGTAGTCGGGTTCGACGGCCTCGCCGAAGACGCCGCCCATGAGGTATATGTCCTTGACCTTGGCGCGCACGAGCTCGACGCCGTTGAGAGGGGAGTACTCGTCGGGCACGGACTCAAGCAGATGGGCGAGGGAGGTCACGAAGCCGACGGAAGCGATGGTGACGCTGTGGTCAGGCTGTTCGCTCAGGAGCTTGCGGTAAAGCTTGTATGCCTCGGGGTACTCGCCGGGAGCCTTGTATGTCTGTTTGAACAGAGGCTCGGACTCCTCGCTGCGTGCGTATGCCACGTTGTGGTAGGGGATGAAGACGTGAGGGTCCTTGATGCCGTTGCGCTCCAGGCCGATGGGGATCTGGGGATAGCCGTAGAAGTTGTTCATGATGTCCACGGCATCTGCGTTCGCGGCTCCCATGCGGTCAACGATGACGCCCAGCAGGGTGCAGCGCTTCATGTCCATGTAACGGTAGAGCATCATGAGGGCGAAGAGGTCGTCCGTCGAGGAACCCATGTCGCAGTCGAAGATGATGCGGCAGTCGCGCTGCTCGTAGTTGGACTTGACGTTGATTCCCTTGCCTGCGTCGTACACGGTATGCTGGCCGTTTTCGCGGGCGAAGGCAAGTGCGGCGGCGAGGCTGTCTTCGGGGAAGCAGCGGGTGCTGTCGAAGTAGTACTTGCCGGTTTCCGGGTCGCGCCATCCGCCTACGAGGTTGTTGTGGCTGCGGGCGTGCTTGACCACCGCCGGAATGCTCTTCTTGTCGAAGCTGTTCTGGGTGGCGGCGTAGGATACCATCAGGCCCTCGGTGGGCTGCCTGAGGGTATTGAGGTCCAGGGTGAAGCCGTCGGGGAACATCTGTCCCATGGCCCAGATTGCATTGTAAAGCTCCTTGTCTGATAGCTTTGCCTGCGCCGAGGCCAGAAGGCTCACGGCGAGGAGTGCGATAGCACATAAGGCCTTGCGCATAAGGCTGATATTTAAAAGGTTAAACTCTCTGTCCGTAGGAACGGTCGGCGGTGTTCACGGTAATCTTCTCTCCGGTTTCGATGAAGAGCGGAACCATGATGCGGGCGCCGGTTTCCAGCGTGACCTCCTTGAGTGCGTTGGAAGATGCGGTGTTGCCCTTGACGGCGGGCTCGCTGTACGTGACCTCGAGGGTTACGTAGGTGGGGAGCTCGCAGGTGAGGCAGCGCTCCTCTTCTCCGGTGACGAACATCATCTCTACGTGCTGGCCTTCCTTCATGAGGTCTGCGTTCTCGACTGCCTCGTGTGGGAGGGTGATCTGCTCGTAAGTCTCTTCGTGCATGAAGTTGAAGGACTCGCCGTCGTCGTACAGGAACTGGTAAGGCCTGCGCTCGACCTCTATGGTTTCGATCTTGGCGCCTGCGGTGAAGGTATTTTCAAGGATGCGGCCGTTCTCCAGGTTGCGGAGTTTGGTCTTCACGAAAGCGGGGCCTTTGCCGGGCTTGACGTGCTGGAACCATACTATCACACAGGGTTTGTCGTTGTACTTGAGGTAGAGACCGTTCTTGAAATCTGCTGTTGTTGCCATATTGATTACGATTAATTTAACCTGCGAATATATAAAATCGTGCGGATTAATGCAAATTTTCGATGGCTGCGGCCACCTGCTCGAGCAGCCAGCGCGGTGTGGAAGTGGCCCCGCAGACGCCTGCGGTCGCCGCTCCGTCGAACCATTCCGCCTGCAGCTCGGAGGCCGACCCTATAAGCCGGGTGCGGGGGTTGACGCTGCGGCAGAGCTCGAACAGCACGCTGCCGTTGGAGCTCGAACGCCCGGAAACGAACACAACCACATCGTGCCCGGCGGCGAATTCCGCGAGCTGGCGGTACCTGCCGGAGACCTGGGCGCAGATGGTGCCATGCACCGTAAGGCGTTCTCCCGCGAATGCCTCCAGGGCGGCTGCGACCTCGGCGAACCCACCCGGGCTCTTGGTGGTCTGGGAGAACAGCTCGATGCTTCCGGATGCGGCTATCTGCCCGCCGGCGACGGCCTCCTGCAGTCCGGCGACATTCTCAACTACCAGGGCCCTTCCGCCCGTCTGGCCTACGAGCCCAAGTACCTCAGGGTGCCCTATTTTGCCGAAAATGACCACCTGCGAGCGCTCCGACGCCTCCCGGATCTGCCTTTGGAGGCGGAGCACCACGGGGCAGGTGCAGTCTATGACTTTAACCCCGGCCCGGCGCAGCGCGTCGTAAGTTGACGGAGGCTCCCCGTGGGCCCGTATGAGCACGGCGCTTCCGGGCTCGAGGGAGCCGATGTCTTCCTTGCCGACGGTCACCAGCCCGAGTGCGGCGAGCCGCCTCAGTTCTTCTTCGTTATGGACGATGGCGCCCAGCGAATACAGCGAGCCGCCGTGCCCGGAAAGATATTCCTCCGCGGTGCCGATGGCGTGGATGACGCCGCCGCAGAAGCCGGAATGAGGGTCGATGCCGACCTTTATCATAGGATGCCGAACTTGCCCTGGATGAGGCCCTGGATCCACGCGAGCTCCTCTTCGAAGGTCATGTCCGAATTGTCGAGCTCGAAGGCGTCGTCGGCCCTGCGCAGGGGTGAGGTCTGGCGGTGGGAGTCTATGTAGTCGCGTTCCCGGAGGTTCTGTACGACCTCTTCCAGCAGGGGAGTCTCTCCCTTTGCCACAAGCTCATCGTAACGGCGCCGGGCCCGCACTTCCTCGGAAGCGGTCATGAATATCTTCAGCTGGGCCTCGGGGAAGACGGCGGTGCCGATGTCGCGTCCGTCCATGACTATGCGGCCGCGGCGGCCGAACTCGTGGAGCCTGGCGTCAACCCAGGCGCGGACGTAGGGCACTGCGGCCACCGGACTCACCTGCGAGCTCACTTCCATGGAACGGATCTGCTGCTCGATGCAGCGGGGCCCCATGCACAGGCGGCCTTCGCCGTCGAAGTGAAGCTCCAGGTCTGCGAGAGCCGCTTCCAGCTCGGGCGCGACCGTGCCCAGCTTGTTGATGAGGCGTTCCTCCTGCGCGAACAGGGTGACGCCGCGGTAGAGGGCGCCGGAGTCGAGGTAAAGGAAGCCGAACTTGCGTGCGATTTTCTTGGCGAAAGAGCTTTTGCCGGTGGATGAGTAGCCGTCTACGGCTATGATGATATCAGGTACGTTCATTTGCTACAAATGTAGAAAATTTTCACGATATTTGCCGTATGAAGATTCTGATTATTGACGATGAGCGTTCGATACGCAATTCCCTTGGTGAAATCCTCTCGGACGAGGGCTATTCCGTAGATTCTGCAGAGAGCGGCGCGGAGGGCCTCGCAAAGGCCGCGGCATCGCACTACGACCTCATTTTCTGCGACATCAAGATGCCCGGCGGCATGGACGGAATAGAGGTTCTGGACAAACTGGTCTCCGAGGGAACGGAGAGCGCGGTGGTCATGATTTCCGGCCACGGAGACATAGAGACCGCGGTGGAATGCATCAAGAAAGGCGCCTTCGACTTCATCGAGAAGCCGCTCGACCTAAACCGCATCCTCATCACCGTCAAGAACGCCACGGACAAGACCAAGCTCGTCAGCCAGACCCGCATACTCAAGAAAAAGGCCTATGGCGGAGACCGAATGGTGGGAGAGTCCCCGGCCATATGCAGGGTGCGGGAGATAATAGAAAAAGTGGCTCCCACGCCCGCCAGGGTGCTTATCACCGGCGGCAACGGCTCCGGAAAGGAACTCGTGGCAAGGAGCCTCCACGCCCTCAGCGACCGCGCCTCCCAGCCCTACGTTGAGGTAAACTGCGCCGCCATCCCCTCGGAACTCATAGAGAGCGAGCTGTTCGGCCACGAAAAAGGCTCGTTCACATCGGCAATCAAACAGCACAAGGGCAAGTTCGAGCAGGCCGACGGCGGCACGCTCTTCCTGGACGAGATAGGCGACATGTCCCTTGCCGCACAGGCAAAGGTGCTCCGCGTACTGCAGGAGAACAAGCTCTCGCGCGTTGGTTCGGATACGGACATAAAAGTTGACGTGCGCGTGCTCGCCGCCACCAACAAAGACCTCCGCGCAGAGATAGAGAAGGGCAATTTCCGGGAAGACCTGTATCACCGTATCAGCGTGATAGTCATTACGGTACCCGGCCTGGACGAGCGCAAGGAAGACATCCCCCTGCTGGTGGATTATTTCGTGGACAAGATCTGCTCGCAGACCGCAATGCCGCGCAAGACCTTCTCGCCGGAGGCCGTGAAGCTCCTGCAGGAGCGCAGCTGGAAGGGCAACATCCGCGAGCTGCACAACGTGGTGGAGCGCCTCCTCATCCTGGGCGACGATACCATCACCGCCGCCAACGTCAAAGACTACGTCCTCTGATTATCAGATACTTACGATACGACCTCTGGGAAAATCTCCCAGAGGTCGTTCGCTATGCTGCTGATTATCAGATCCTTTCGATTTTGAGCTGCTGGATCTTGTAGGTGTCGTTCTTGCAGCTCATGAAGATAGTTACGGAAAACGCCTCTCCGCCCGCCATAAGGGTGCCGAGGGCGTATTTCATGTTGGCCCGTCCCGCCGTGTGCGTGATGTTGAAGCTGCGTGGCGTGTGACTCTCGAAGAAAGTCTTTACTACCTGCCTGGCCTGGGCGCGGCTGGCGTCGGTTTCCTTTGCCAGGACGGCAATCTCGAGATTGTCTGCAAACCAGGCCGAAAGGGCCTCTGCGTTGCCTGCAGCAAGGTATTTGCTTATGGGGATGAAAACGTCGTCGGAATTGTCGGGCGTTGCGGGCGAATGTACAATGCTCTTTATGAGAGTGTTCTGCGCCAGGGCCGCCGGGGCCGGCAGCAGCAGCGCAAAAGCCAGGAATACGATATTCAGGTGCTTCATACCGAGGCCTTTCCGTTGCAAATATCACGCCAGTTTACTATCTTTGCTCCGTATGCGCATAACGCTTCTCACAATGGGCAAGACCGATATCCCGTGGGTGTCGGAGGGCCTGCGCATGTATGCGTCCCGTCTCGTCCATTACGTGCCTTTCGAGGTCAGGGAAATCCCCGAACTCAAGGGTGCGGGTTCGCTTTCGCGCGAGCAGGTGAAGGAGCGCGAGGCGGCCCTGCTCCTCAAGGCGGTCAAGCCGTCGGAGACCGTGGTCCTGCTGGACGAGCACGGTTCCGAGTACACTTCCCTGCAGTTCGCAGACCGCATCCAGAAGTATCTGCTTGCCGGGAAGGACCTCGTTTTCGTGGTCGGAGGCGCATACGGATTCGCCCCTGAGGTGCATCAGCGGGCAGACGCCGAGCTGTCGCTTTCAAAAATGACTGCGTCGCACCAGCTTGTGAGAACGATTTTTGCAGAACAGCTGTACCGGGCGTTCACCATACTCCGGGGAGAGCCTTACCACAATGAGTAGAAAGTATTCATTCAGAGATATTTACGTGCCGGTGCTCGCCATCCTGAGCATCGTGCTTTTCCTGATTGCGGTGCTGAGTCCCCGCTCGGTGGGAGACGCCCGCGTGGCGGCTGAAAAGGTGGAAAAACGCCTCGAGCGCCGCATGGCCAGGCTCGACTGGTACATTTCGCACCCGCAGGCAAAGCTGCCGGAGGACATGGTCATCTACACTTATTCGGACGACACCCTCCGCATGTGGCGCGGCCGCTTCCCCCTCTACAACGACGAAATCTCCTCCCGCCTCGTGGTGCAGCGCATCGTCAGCCCGAGGGCCAACATGGACACCCCCCTGAGCTACGTGGGACCCGATCCGTCTTTCCTCAGCATGGGGCCCAACTGGTACCTCGTCAAGTCCAGGGACGACAGCGGCACCCGCACCATCGCCGGCCTGCTGGTTTCCAGCACCCTGCAGGGAGCCGGCGGCGGCGTCAACCCAAGGCTGCACCTGTCCGGCCGTTACTCCGTCAAACCGCTGACCTTCAGCGAGGGCAGCGCCGTTCTCCTGAACGGCTCGCCCGTATTCAAGATTCTTTACGATTCCGCAGAACCGGTGGTGATGGCCAATCCGGTGCTGATGTGGCTGGCGCTCGTGCTGCTGCTCCTGGCGGCGGTGCTCTTCGTCTTCCGCAACCGCACATTCCCGCGCGCTCTCATTTCCTGCGGCGCGTCGCTGGCCGCCCTGTGCGCCATGTATTTCTGGGGCAGGAGCGTGCAGGCTGACGTTCAGATCTTTTCGCCCACGCTTTATGCCGGCGGCGGCTTCCTGTTCTCCCTGGGA
>JAFZLQ010000054.1 GCA_017551425.1 Bacteroidales bacterium
ATCCCCCTGCACCCCCAGGGGACGGGGGAAGTTTCCCCCGACACCCCCTCCAGCGACCGAACTACCAATTGCCAGCGAACGCCCATAGTGAACGTGGAATAGTTTCCCCCGACACCCCCTCCAGCGACCGGGGGACAATGGTTTTTTGCTACGTTTCAGGCGGGAAACGTAGCAAAAGTGCGAAAAACGGTCGGTTTTGCTACGTTTTTGCGTTAAAACGTAGCAATCAGAGCGCACAAGCTTACTTCTTCAGGAGTTTCTTGATGGCCCGGCGGGGCGCGACGATGGAGTCGGCGATGGCAATCATGCCGGGGAGGATGAAGAGGATGATCAGGATGGCCACCATGGCACCTACGGCGATGCTCCTGAGGATGGAAATCACCATTGCGTCACTGATCATGTAGCTCATTGCGTATGGCGCTACGGTAAGGATGAGGCCGGACGTCAGTATTGAATGGCATGAGCCGTTGTACGCCTCTGCAAGCGAATCTGCCACTCCATGGTGCAACCTGCTCTTGCGGTAGTACGACACGAACAGTATGGAGTAGTCTATAGTCGCTCCCATCAGGATGCTCTGCGTTATGAGGTACGCCAGGAAGTACATGGTATCCGAGACCACGCCGAATACGTAAACATTCACGTAAACGCCGGACAGTACGGTGATTATCAGCAGGATCGGAATAAGGAACGATTTGAACGTGAGCAGCACGATAATGAATATCGCCGCCACCGTAAGGACGGTAAGGAGCAGCAGCTCGCGCGGGAACTCGTCCTTGAACTCCTTGTACATGACTGACTCGCCTATGACGTAGTGTTGCTTGTGCAACGCACGGTCGCTCAGCACCTTGCATCTTTCTACGAATGTGAAGGTCTCGGGCGATTCAAACTCGTAATTTGTCACTATCAGTGCAACGGAGTGTTCGTCCGAATGCAGCATCGCCACGCCCTCTATCAGTTCAGTGCGGGCCTCGGCAAGCATCTTGGCGGCGTCGATCCCGGCAATTTCCGCCAGCGCCGCGTTCTCTTCCAGCGTCTGCTTGAGGAAGTCGAGGAGCCCTGCCACGGTCATACGGGTTTCAGGGTTGTAGTCTTTGCGGCTGCCGGCGTAGATGTAGAGCAGGTCCATCTCGTCTTTCGAGACAGGTATGCCGGCGGCGGACAGCGCGGACTGCATTCGCTCGGAAGAATACTTGCGACCGCTGAATGCCATCTCCGCCAGCCTTTCCAGCGGCGTCGGCGGTACGTATTCGTCTTCCTCTTCCTCGGGAATGCTGACGGGTACGACCACCACAGGCTCGGGTTTGACGGGCGCGGGCTGGGCGGCAACCAGTACGGTATCTGCAGGAGTGGCGAGTACGGTGCTGTCCGGCATGTCGATAGGTATGTCTTCCTGGGCGAGGATCGCAGGCCCCGCTATGAATGCGGAATCGAGCTGGCGGTGGGCCTCCCTGATGAGCGCCGCCTGCTGCTTATCTACGTATGAGGAATAACGCTTGTCCGTGAGAACCTTTTCCACGACGAAGGTGGAAAGTTCCAGGGGCGACATGGTCGCGGGCTTCCGGGTGCGCCCGGCCATGCGGTACGCCAACTGTATCGTGGAACGGTCTATTCCCAGCATCTTTGCCATCTGCTTGGCGGTAAGCTGGGTGGTGGCCAGTTCGTACGTGATGGGATTGTCGGACTTCCTGGCAGGCGCCTCCGTTACAGCTTCAGCCGTTGCTACGGTATCTTCATGAACGGGTATGACGACCGCGGTGTCCTGCAGGACGGGCTGAACCTCGGGCTCGGGAGTAATTGCGGTCTCGGCCGGCACTATCGTCTGCTTTGCCGGTGTCTTTGCCGCAGGCTTGGCCGGAGGCGTGAGCGACTTGATGAGGGCGTCCATGTCTATGCTGCTCGGCATGAGCCCGCGCGCCGTCAGCTCCCGGCCGATGTCTTCCATATCGGCAACGCTGAGTTTTTCTGTGCGTTTGGGATGCGAATGGGCATAATAGACTATGTTCAGCAGGTCTTCCGTTACAAGCGGCGACAGTTGCCCGAAGCGCTCAGCCATCTCCTTTGCGGTGTAACCCTTGACCATGAGGCTGGGGTAGCTCAGGCATGTCTGCACGCGCGCGTCATGCTCCAGAGTGTCCAGCAGGCCTGGTATGACGTTCTGCTCGGAGTTGTCGTAAACGAGCATTACGGGGTTGTCGCTGGGGAACTCATTGGTGATGGGGGTGGACCAGAGGGCAGAGAACGAGACCTCCGTGCGCCTTTGGAGCAGGAACGAAACAACGAATACCGCGACGAACGCGAACGCCAGCGGCAGGCGGAACTTCATCTCGAAGCGTGCAAGCGCATTTGCCGGCAGGCTGGGAGTTTTCTTGGCCGTGGCGGTGATGGCCTTGTCGAAGCCGAGGATCAGGGCGGGCAGCACCGTGAAATTGCACATCAGGCTGAAGAACACGCCCTTGGCCAGTACGAATCCGAGGTCGGTACCTATTTTGAGATGCATGAAACACAGCATCAGAAGGCTCACGATGGTGGTGAGGGCGCTGGACAGTATGGCGCGGGAGCCGCCGTGGATGGCACGTACCATGGCCTCGGCATTGTTCTTCCGGCGCATCCTCTCCTGGCGGAAGCGGTTCATGAGGATGATGGAGTAATCCATCGACAGGATCATCTGCAGCACGCCCACCATGGTGTTGGTCAGGAACGCCACTCCGTCCAGCAGTATGTTGCTGCCCATGTTTATCGCAACCGCGATACCGGTCGTAATCATGAACAGGAACACCTCCATGAAGGAGGAACACATTATGAAGAGGATGACGAATGCCAGGACGAATCCCAGCACTATCATGGGAATGATGTTGTCCGGGATGTTCTTCTCTATGTCCAGCTCAACTATGATGCTATCTCCGTAATGGTCTTCTATCCTGGTTTTGCAATCAAGGACATCCATGCTGCGGGGCGGCCTGAACTGGAAGAGGGTGTAATTGTCGTTGGTCTTGATCTCAGACGGGCTAAGCCCCTCCGTGAGCCGGAAAAGGTCGTTTCGTAGGCTGTCCTGGTCCGGGTGCCCGGGGAACATCACGTAGATGTTGTTCATCTGCGCGTCTATGGACGGGAACTCCTTCTCTATAACGCCCAGGCCGATCTTCATGGGGGAGTCGTCCGGCAGGAAATAGGGGAGGTCCATTATGATGTTGAGGCGGGGGATGCACAAGATGCAGACGATGGCCAGGGCCGTCGTCAGGCCGAGAAGTAGCCCTCTGAATCTTACCAAAAACGCCGCGATGCGCATAAACGTTCAAAGTTAGCATTTCTTTGGCAATTATGAAAAAATAATTATACCTTTGAAACATGCAGAAGCGAATTGCGGCGCTAACCATGGTGCGTGACGGCGGGCATTTCCTCGCCAGGTGGGTCGATTATTACGGCGGCCTGCTGGGCAAGGACAACCTGTACGTCTTCTTCGACGGTCAGGACCAGGTGCCTCCGGAATGCACCGCGGGCTGCAGGGTTACCGTCGTGCCCCGTGTGGAAGGAGGCGTGGCGGCATCGGACCGCGGCAGGGCGGCAATCCTTTCCGATTGTGCCTGCCGCCTGCTGGACAGGTATGATTTTGTAGTCGGCACCGATGTGGACGAGTTCATCGTCCCCGACCCTTCCACGGGCCTGACGCTTCCGCAGTACCTCTGTCTGCTTGACACCGGGGGGCGCAGGTCTTTTTCCCCACTCGGGCTGGATGTGGTCCAGAAGATCGATGCAGAAGACGGGCTGGATGCCTCTAAGGGTCTTCTTGAGCAGCGCTCTTACGGCCTCATTTCCACCCGCTATACCAAGTCTTCCATTCTTTGCGGCAAGGTTGAATGGGGAAGCGGATTCCATCGCGCCCGAGGCTGCAACCTCCACATCCTCAAAGATTTGTATCTGTTCCACTTTGGCTGCGCCGACGCCTCCGGCGTACTCTCCAAGATTGCCGACGGAGACCTTGCCTCCCGTGGCTGGAGCCGCCACCTTCAGAAGCGCCGCCGGCTTTTCAGCACAGTAGCCAAACTGCCCGTCCGCTCCTGGGAAAGCTGGATGCCCTGCGCCCGCCGCCTCCAGACCGTCATCCGGCCGCCCTACGCCTGGAACAAACCCGCAATGCTCGGACTGAAAATCTTAGTCCGTATCCCCGAGAGGTTTTCAAAGATCTTTTAGCTCCATTGCGCGGGTGTAGTTTTGCAAATCTGTGGCCACGGGCGGCCACAGGTTTGCAAAACCACACCCGCATCCATTCCGCTAAAAGGTTCCTAGTAGATAGTACTCTCCAACTCTTCGTTGGCAGTAATGGTTACGTCAACGAATGTAGTTGAATTGCGCCGCAGCGAGGGCAGCGGGACGCTGAAGCGGCGGGTGGCGCCACTGATTTCGCATTCGAAGACAAAAACGGTAGCCGGAGTCCCTATCCCGGCCCCCTGCGAATCGTTGGGAAAGCAGAAGAGTTGAGTGCCCGGTCGTTGAGGGAAAATGCCGATATCGTATGGAAGCCTCATGACAGGAGGCTCCGGAACCGTTTCTGAAGGGTAAAAGCCGCTAGAGCGCAGCAGCTCTGCGCTTGCGTTCATGCTTTCCATGGTGATTCGCGGGTCTTCCAGCCTAAGGTAATTCCCGAGTTCGTTGGAGACCTCGCCCAGAACCACCCGCGCGAGCATGGGCGTGAGCGTTATGATTGTGGTCCCGTCGGCTTCCACGCTGCCCTGGCCGCTCATAAGCGGCGCCGAGGGCGTGTCGTCCTCGAACCTGTATGCCAGCAGCTCCGCAGATTCGTACCTGTCAAGCGCGTCCATGTTGAAGTCGAAAGGGGAATTGGCGACGGCCACTACGGTCATGCCTTTTGCCGGGCCGTACAGCAGGAGGCTGTCCGGCAGAAAGCCGTAGCGGCGCGAAAGGACAAGCGAGTGGAGGCCGTCGGCGTCGTAGGCAAAGACGTCCAGACGCCGTATGGGGCGCAGGGTGTCCGAGGACCTGTCGTCCACGGAGAAGCGTACCGTGAAGCTGCTGCTGTCCGCCTGTACGAAGACATCTTCCCGGGGATTGCTGCCGGCGGGGGAAACCTTGCCGCAGGAAGGAGCCAAACAGACCGGCGGCAAAAATAGCAAACTGATTATTGATGAAGATATGAGACGGGGCAGAGTGCCCCCCGGCGGTCGCCGGCTGAAGAATGGCTGATGCCGGTCTGTTTGATTCCTTTGCGTTTTCATAGTGCCGCAAAGCTAATCCGCTGCACTCAAACTGCAATGGAATCAAAAAAATCGTAAATCAGATTTTGCGAATCTTTTAAGACTTCCGGTTTTTACCCCCTTCCAGACCCCTCAGAAGTTCAAGATATCTTTTGATGAACAAATCCTTATGGAAGTTGTCTGCGGCAATGGCAAGACTCTGGCTGCCGTAATCGGCGAGGTCTGCGCTGCTGAGTTCCAGGAGCCTGCGCAGGGCCTTGACCATGGATTTGCGTGAATGGGGATTGAAAAGGAAACCGTTGCGCCCCGGGATTACGTACCGGGCGTTGTCGCTCACGTCGCTGCAGATGGCCGGAAGGCCGGTGGTGAGGGCCTCGGCAAGGGCGTTGGGCGTGCCTTCGTAGAAGCTGGGCAGGCAGAATGCGTCCGCCGACCTGTACACGCCGGCGCTGTCATGGCAGGCCTGATGAATTGTGAATCGCCCTTCCATCCCCAGCTTCCTGATGAGTCTTTCACATCGGGCAGAATACCTGCAACCGGCCTTGGCACCGTACCAATCTACATGAATGCCTGCCAGCGACGGATCGGAGACGGCGCGTATGAACCTCAGAGCGTTCTTGCGTGGCCTGAGGCGCGCGACCGTAACCAGTTCCATAGGCTCGCCGCCGGCTTTGCTCCGGGCTGTGGAAGCGGGAGCGAACTTGGTGGAATCGACAAAATTGGGGATAGTCTCGAGTTTCAGTCGCAGCCCCGGGCAGTGCCTGCTTACGAAGGCCGTCTGGGCGAAGCTGTTGCACACGACGGCGTCGGCATGGGCGCGGAAAAGGGAGAAGCGGAACAGGTCGTGCGGCAGCAGGGTGGTGTTGCAGTTGCGTTCCGACACTACCAGCCGGAACCTCGGATAGACCATGTGCGCCAGGCAGCACTTTATATTCGCCCCCACCAGGAACGAGATGACCACCTCAGTGCCGTTCTCCCTGATATGGTTGACTATCCTTCTTACTATCGCCGGAGTCCCGCCTTTGGATGGAATCCTATAGTGCTTAACGTCAGCTGTTTTGAGCTCTTCTGCGTAAAAGCTTCCGTCGCGGTAACTGAGCACCTCGACATCGTGACCCGCATTCTTCAGAAGCACGGCGAGTCCGGCCAGCTGCCGTTCTGCGCCACCCAGGCGCAAAGACGCTATTACACAGCAGATCCTCATTATTGCATTTTAAAAGAGAATCCGTATCTGTTCCTCCGGATGTGCCACCCTCGGCTGCATAAGAGGGAGGGGCCCACTTGTGGGAGGGGTCGCGAAGCGACTCCGGAGGAACGGATACGGGTTCTCTTTCTAGGCACCGAAATTATCGAAGAGTATGCTTTCCGGAGCGACTCCCAGGGAGTCGAGCAGGTCGCATACGCACTTGGTCATCATTGGAGGACCGCACATGAAGTACTTGATGTCCTCGGGAGCCTCGTGATCCTTGAGGTAGGTCTCGTACATGACGTTGTGCACGAAGCCTGCGGTGTAAGGCACGCCTGCGGCATCTGCGGCAGGGTCGGGCCTGTCGAGGGCAAGGTGGAACTTGAAGTTCGGGAACTCCTTCTCGATCTCTGCGAAATCCTCGAGGTAGAAAGCCTCCACGAGGGCGCGGGCTCCGTAGAAGAAGTGAACCTTGCGGCCGGTCTTGAGGGTCTTGAACAGCTGCATGATGTGGCTGCGCAGAGGTGCCATGCCGGCGCCGCCGCCCACGAAGATGTATTCCATGTCGGCAGGGTCGTTCTCCGGAAGGAGGAACTCACCGTAAGGACCGCTGATCCACACCTTGTCTCCGGGCTTGCGGGAGAACACGTAAGTGGAAGCGATTCCCGGAGGCACGCCGGGGACGAACTTGAAGACGCCCTTGGGCTGCGTCCTGTCGAACGGAGGAGTGGCGATACGCACGTTGAGCTTGATGATGTTCTTTTCTCCGGGATAGGAAGCCATCGAGTATGCGCGGATGGTGGGCTCGGTATTCTTGTACTTGAGGGAAGTGATACCGTATTTCTCCCAGTCTCCCATGTAGATGGGATCCACGCCCATGTCGGCGAAATCGGCCTCGTAGGCGGGGATGTCTATCTGGATGTATTCGCCGGACTTGAAGTCGATGTGCTCGCCCTCGGGGAGCTTGACGGTGAACTCCTTGATGAAGGTTGCGACGTTCTTGTTGGAGATTACCTCGCACTCGAGCTTCTTGACGCTCAGGGCGCTCTCCGCAACCTGGATCTTGAGGTTGTCCTTGACCTTGACCTGGCATCCGAGACGCCAGCCGTCCTTGATCTGGCGGCGGTTGAAGAAACCGGTCTCGGTGGGAAGGATCTCTCCGCCGCCCTCGAACACCTGCACCTTGCACTGGCCGCAGTTGGCCTTGCCGCCGCAGGCTGAAGGAAGGAAGATCTTCTCTCCGGCGAGCGTGGCCATGAGGTTGTTCCCGGGGGCTACGTTCAGCTCCTTCTTGCCGTTGTTGATGTCTATCTTGACCGTTCCCTTGGGCGTAATCTTTGCCTTCACGAAGAGAAGGAGCGCCACGAGGATCAACGTCACTATGACGATGACCGCAATTGCTGCAATGATAGTCTGTGTCATAGCTGATTAAAGTTGAATGCCCATAAAGATCATGAACGCCATGCCCATGAGGCCGACGGTGATGAACGTGATGCCGATGCCCTTGAGGGGCTTGGGTACGTTGCAGTAACTCATCTTCTCGCGTATGGCGGCCAGGGCCACGATAGCAAGGTACCAGCCGATGCCGGAACCGAGGGCGTAAACCAGGGGCTCGCCGATGCCGGTGAAGTCTCTCTGCTGCATGAAGAGGGAACCGCCCAGGATGGCGCAGTTCACGGCGATGAGCGGCAGGTAGATGCCGAGCGAGGAATAAAGCGAAGGAAGGAACTTCTCCACTATCATCTCCACGAGCTGCACGAATGCGGCGATGACGGCGATGAAGATGATGAAGCTCAGGAAGCTGAGATCGACCTCCGCGAACTGGGGCCCGAGCCACTTGAGGGCTCCCGGCTGCAGCACGAAGGTGTTGAGCAGCCAGTTGAGCGGCAGAGTGCAGAGGAGTACGAAAATGACTGCGAGGCCGAGGCCGTTGGCGGTCTTGACGTTCTTCGATACTGCCAGGTAGGAGCACATACCCAGGAAGTATGCGAAGATCATATTGTCAACGAAGATTGACTTTACGAATAGGCTGATGTATTCCATAGGGCTGTGCTGTTAGTTTTCCTGAAGGTCTTTGTCTATGGCCCTGTGCACCCAGATTATGCAACCCAGGAGGATGAGGGCGAAAGGCGGAAGGATGACCAGGTTGTTGGGAATGTATCCCGAAGGCAGTACCTGGAATCCGAAGAGGGTGCCGCTGCCGAGGAGCTCGCGGAAGAAGGCGACGATCACGAGGATGAGGCCGTAGCCGAGGCCGTTGGCGATACCGTCGAGCAGCGAGGGGATGGGCTTGTTGCCGAGGGCGAAGGCCTCGATGCGTCCCATGACGATGCAGTTGGTGATGATGAGGCCGATATAGACGCTCAGCTGCTTGTCGATGGCGTAGGTGCCTTCTCCCGCCTTGAGGATCTGGTCCACCAGGATAACCATCATTGCGACCACCACCAGCTGTACTATGATACGTACGCGGTTGGGGATGGTGTTGCGGAGCAGCGAGCATACGAGGCTCGAGAGGCCTGTGACGGCGATTACCGACAGGGCCATCACCAACGCGCCCTTGAGCTGGACGGTTACGGCCAGCGCCGAGCATATACCGAGCACAAGGACGGTAATCGGATTGCCCTTGAGGATCGGATTGAGGATAGTTTCTTTAAGTTTCTGTGCCATAACTTATTCCTCCTCTTCGTTAGCGGTTGTTTCAACGGCGTGGTTCTCAAGCATGTTGACGAATGCGCCGGTGCCGAAATGCTTCTCGTAGGCCTTGAACCAGATATTCAGGGCTTCGTTGAGGCCCTTGGAGGTCATGGTCGCGCCCGTGATGGCATCCACGGCGTTGGTCGCTCCTGCGGCCTCGGCGTTCTTCTCCAGCCTGAATGCGGGACTGTCGCCCCATTCGACCGTCTTGCCGACGAATTTCTCGCGGAACCAGGGCTCGTCCTTGATCTTGGCGCCCAGGCCGGGGGTCTCGGACTCATGGTCGAAGAATGCGCCGGCGATAGTATAATAGTCCGGCTGGAAGGCGATGTAGCCCCAGACAGGGCCCCAGAGGCCCGCTCCGTAAATGGGGATGACTGCGATTCCGCCTTTGAATACGTACACCGGGAGAGTGACGTCGCCCCCGGCGAGAATAGCTTTGTGCTGCGGCTTCAGTTTGCTCACTAGCTCGATCTTGTCCTTTGCAACGGAAAGCTCTCCGTTCCTCTGGCCTTCGAGGTCTATGGTATAGGCCTCTTCGATATTGTCGGCATAGAGCTGAAGGATTTCCGCGTTCTTCGCGGCGTAGAGTTCTTCGGTGGGCCTGACCCCTGCCGCGGACATCATCTGCCTGAGGGTTTCAGCCTTGGCGTTGGCGTCCTGTGCGGGACCGAGCTTTGCGGAGACGAATGCGAGCAGCGCAGCCACGACGACAACTATGACCGCCGTGTATATGACTGTATAGACGTTGTTGTTGGTATTCATGGCTATGCTGCGTTAAGTTTCTTGAGCCTGCGGGATACATGCACGCTGGTGACGCAGTGGTCGATGAGCGGTGCGAAGGTGTTGAGCAGCAGGATTGCGAGCATCATGCCCTCCGCATAGCCGGGGTTGAAGAGACGCACCGTGATGCAGAGCATGCCGATGAGGATGCCGTAGATCCATTTGCCGCACTCGGTCTGGCATGAGGTTACGGGATCGGTGGCCATGAAGACGGTACCGAAGGCGAAGCCGCCGTAGAGGAGCTGCATGTAGAAGGGGATCTCGGTGATGCCGGCGATGTTGCCGATCCAGCCGACCAGAAGGGCGCCGAGCACGCTGCCGGCCATGATCTTCCAGCTGGCGATGCCGGTCCAGAGAAGCAGGCAGGCGCCGAGCAGGATGGCTATGACAGAGGTCTCTCCCACGGAGCCGGGAACGGTTCCGATGAAGAGGTCCCAGAAGCCCGTGCCGTACTGTGCGGGGCCGTCGAGCGCGAGGGGAGTGGCGCCTGTGAAGGCGTCGGCTACCGCGGTCTCGCCTTTCTTGAAGGCAATCCAGCAGTCTGAACCCGACATGTAGTTGGGGTAGGAGAAGAAGAGGAAGGCTCGGGTGAGGAGGGCCGGGTTCCAGATGTTCATGCCGGTGCCGCCGAAGACTTCCTTGCCGAAGATGACGGCGAATGCGACGGCGACTGCAAGCATCCACAGGGGGATGTCGACCGGGACGATGAGCGGGATGAAGAAGCCGCTGACGAGGTATCCCTCGCTGACTTCCTCGCCGCGTATCTGGCTGGAGGCGAACTCTATGCCGAGGCCTACGATGTACGATACGAGGTAGAGGGGAAGGACCCGCAGGAAACCGAACCAGAAGTACTCGAGTATGTGCACTCCGGTCTGGCCCATTGCGAGGCCGTGCTGGTATCCGACGTTCCACATGCCGAACAGTGCGGCGGGGGCGGCGGCGAACACCACAAGGATGAGAAGGCGCTTGAGGTCTATGGCGTCGCGCACATGGGAGCCCTTGAGCGTCACGGTACCGGGGACGTGGAGGAATGTCTCAAAAGCGTCGACGGAACTGTGAAGCCAGTAGAGCTTGCCGCCTTTTTCGAAAATCTTGTTCATAACTTTTAAGCCATTTCTTTGAGCATGAGGTCAATGCCCCGTGCGATGATGTCCTGTATGTAGTTCTTGCTCGGATCGACGAACTCGCATACTGCGAGATCCTCGGGGAGCACTTCATAGATGCCGTACTTCTCCATCTTCTCTATGTCTCCGGCAAGGCAGGCCTTGGTGAGGAAAATGGGGAAGATGTCCATGGGAAGCACTTTCTGGTAGTAGTTCTCGTTCATCAGGAAGGGACGGGGGCCGCCGTGGAGGTTGGTGTCCATGTCCCATTTGTGCCCGGGAATCAGCCAGCTGAAGTAGCTGCGGTCATGGCTGAACTGGTTGAATCGGAAGGGGCGGATCCAGCCGAGGAGTTCTTTGTCCGTACCCTCCCGGATGATGGTGACCTGGTCCGTATCCATGCCGGTGTAGCCGTCGGGGGCTACCGCCGTGCCGCTGAGGATATTGCCGTTGATGATGCGCAGGCCCTCGGTGCTGCCGCCGTAGAATGCGGCCAGATCGCTTACGGGCGTTCCGGGGAAGGTCTCTACATAGGAAGGTTCGATTGCCGCGGGGCCGCAGACCGCCACCTTGCGGCGGACGTCGTACCTGCCTGTGGCGAAGAGCTTGCCGATCGCCGCGAGGCCTGCGAGGGAGACGGTCCATACGGTCTCTCCCTTGAGGATGGGGCTCACGTGGCTGATCTGTACGCCGACGTTGCCTGCGGGATGCTTGCCCTTGAAGCTGTGGAGCGTGCAGCCGGTGAGCTTTTCGAAGGCGGAGCCGGGACGGGAGGCGTCAAGCCCGACGTGTACGGGCGCGAGCTTGGAGAGAGCGTCGATTCCTTTCTGGATCATCGCTACCTCGCCGCCGAGGGTGAACTCGGTGTCGGCTGCAAGGGGGGCGCTGTTGAAAGCGGAGACGAAGATGGCCTTGGGCGTGATCCCGGGGTCTGCCAGGATGCCGTAGGGACGCTGGACCAGGAAAGGCCAGAGTCCGCTTGCCAGCAGGGCTTTCTTTACGTCTGAGGTGTCGATTGCGGCGCATTCGCGCTTGCCGTCCGGCTCAATGAGCACCGCGAGCAGCTTGCGCTTGTCGCCTCTGACAACCTGCATGACCGTGCCGCTGACGGGGGAGGTCAGGAGGATGTCAGGGTTTGTCTTGTCAGCGATTACGGGAGAGCCGCATAGCACGTGGTCGCCCTCCTTCACCAGGAGCCTCGGGATGAGGCCCTTGACAGAGGGCTGTACGGCTACTGACCTGGGGCTCATCGATTTGCTGACCAGAAGGCTGGCTTCCCCGTTGCAGGGGACGTCCAGGCCTTGTTTCAAAACGATGATATCGGACATTTTTTATACTGTTGTTAAAATTGACAGAATTGATGCGAATATACCAATTATTTTTGTATTTTCGCATCATTATGGAAAACAATGTGAGCGCGGACGCCATTCTGGCGGAATTGAACGAGGAGCAGAAAAAAGCAGTCCAATGTCTAGACGGACCGGTGCTGATAGTGGCAGGAGCCGGCTCCGGCAAGACGCGTGTCCTGACTAGCCGTGTGGCCAATCTCCTGGCACACGGGGTGGAGCCGTCCGGAGTGCTTGCGCTTACGTTTACCAAGAAGGCGGCGGGGGAGATGAAGGAACGCATAGCGCTGATGGTCGGCTCATGGAAGGCTCGCCGCGTGGTCATGGGCACTTTCCACTCCGTTTTCGTCCGTTTCCTGAGGGATTATGCCGAGTCGCTCGGCTATCCCCAGTCGTTCACCATCTACGACCAGTCGGATTCCACCGCGGCCGTCAAATCGGTCATCAAGGAGCTGGAGCTGGACGACTCCGTTTACAAGCCCCGCGACGTCCTCGCCCGCATATCCACCGCCAAGAACAACCTCATCACCGTAAGCGCCTACAGGGCGGACGCCAACGCCCTCCGTGCGGACTCGCTCGCCAAGAAACCGCGCCTCGTGGATGTTTACGACCTGTACCAGAAGCGCCTCAAGCAGTCCGGCGTCATGGATTTCGACGACATCCTCGTCAACATGAACATCCTCCTGCGGGACAACAAAGACGCTCTCGCAGAGATCTCCGCCCGCTTCTCGCACATCCTGGTGGATGAGTACCAGGACACCAACTACAGCCAGTACCTCATCCTCCGCAAGCTCGCCGCCCGTCACCACAACATCTGTGTGGTGGGGGACGATTCCCAGTCGATATACGCCTTCCGCGGCGCCCAGATACAGAACATACTCAACTTCAAGAAGGACTATCCCGACTGCAAGGTGTTCCGCCTGGAGCGCAACTACCGCAGCACGCGCAACATAGTGGATGCCGCAAATTCCATCATCGAACACAACGCCGGCCGCATCCCCAAACGCTGTTACGCAGAAGGGGAGAAGGGGGAAAAGCTGCATGTCATAAAGGCATATACCGAGCAGGACGAGGCGGTGAGCATAGTGTCGGAGATACAGTCGCGCCTGCGCAAGGACGGTGCGGAATACGACGATTTCGCCATCCTGTACCGCACCAACGCCCAGTCCAGGGCTCTCGAGGAGCAGCTGCGCCGCCGCAATGTCCCGTACATAATCTATTCCGGCAATTCCTTCTTCGAGCGCGCCGAGGTAAAGGACATGATGGCCTACTTCAAGCTGGCCGTCAACCCCATGGACGACGAATCCTTCAGGCGGGTGGTGAACAAACCCGCGCGCGCCATAGGAGACACTACGGTAAAAGCGCTGGAAGCCGCCGCCCGTGCGCACGAGACCACGTTTTTCCGGGCCGTGTTCCTGGACGACCTCGAGAATTTCGGGCTCCGCGCGGCCGCCGTCCAGAAGCTGCGGGCTTTCGCGATGATGATAGACGGCTTTGCCCGCAAAGTGGCGGATACGGACGCTTTCGTCCTCGCCCAGGAGATTGCCGAGGCCAGCGGCCTTGTGGCCCTGTACAAAGGGGACCTGTCCATCGACGGGCAGGCGAGGCTCGCCAACCTGGAGGAGCTGGTGAATTCCGTGGCGTCGTTCGTAGAAGACAGGCGCGACGAGGCCGAGGGCGCCGAGGATACCTTCACCCTGGACGACTATCTCGAGAACGTCTCGCTCCTCTCAAACGCAGACACGGAAGATTCCGACGACGACGTCAGCAACAAAGTCGCCCTCATGACGGTGCATTCGGCCAAGGGCCTGGAGTTTCCGTACGTGTTCGTAAGCGGAATGGAGGACAATCTCTTCCCGAGCCAGAGCATGTTGCTGAGCCTCAAGGATATAGAAGAAGAGAGGCGCCTCTTTTACGTAGCAGTCACAAGGGCCGGCAAGGTGGTTTTCCTGTCTTACGCCGGCACCCGCATGCGCAACGGGCGCCACGAGTCCAACGCCCCTTCCCGCTTCCTGCGGGAGATAGATCCGCAGTATCTGGACAAGCCTCTGGACGACGACGATTTCTCCAACGACGGTCTCCGCCACGAGTGGGGCGGCTTCGGCAGCCGCTGGTCCGGCGGCCGCCTTGAAAAGATCGTCGGAAAACCCGACGTCCCCCGGAGAGGATACCCTGCTAACACTGCCGGGGCTTCTGTCATTCTGAGCGAAGCGCAGCGGAGTCGAAGAATCTCATCCGCTCCTTCCGACCCGAACTTCGTCCCCGCGCCTATGACGTCGTTCAAAGCGGGCGACCGCATAGAACACAACAGGTTCGGTCCCGGGGAAATCCTGGAAATCACCGGCACCGTCCCCGAGCTCAAGGCCCGCGTGCGCTTCGACGAGCTCGGAGAGAAGCTCCTCCTGCTCAAATACGCCAAAATGCGCCCCGAGAAGCGCTAGTTTGCAGAATAATTCGTATATTTCGGATATGAAAGGCATCAACATTTTTCTTGCCGACGGCTTCGAAGACATAGAAGCCCTCGGTACATGTGACGTCCTGCGCCGCGCAGGCCTTCAGGTAGAACTCATATCTATAAAGAACGACACAATGGTCACCAGTTCCCATGGCGTGGACATAGACGCGGAATGGGTGTTCGAAGACATGGAGATCTTCGGCGGCACCACCGCCCGGGACATCATGATCTTCCCCGGCGGCATGCCCGGCAGCATGAGCCTCGCGTCCTGTAAGAAACTCATCCAGACAATGAAGGCGCATTACAGGGAAGGCGGCATGCTGGCAGCCATCTGCGCAGCTCCCGGTCTGGTACTCAGCCAGTTGGACGATGTGAAAGGCCTTGAGTTCACCTGCTTCGAGGGCTTCCAGGATGCCTTGGTGAACAAGGGTGCGGTTTACAATCCCAAACCGGCGGTCCGCAGCGGCCGCATCATCACCGGCCGCAGTGCAGGCCATGCCCTGAGCTTCGCGCTGGAGATCGTCGCCGCCCTTGAGCCCGACAGGGTGGACGACGTAAGGCATTCACTGTATCTGGACTAGCCATGGACAGCATAAGAATCGACAAATACCTCTGGGCCGTCCGCATATACAAGACCCGGAGCGAGGCCACCGACGCCTGCAACGGCAACAAGGTGCGCCTCGGCGGCGTGCCGGCAAAACCGGGCAAGGCCGTAAAGACGGGGGATGTGCTGGAGGTTCACAAGGGCCCGGCAATCCTTACCTATAAGGTTCTGCAGCTGAGTTCCAGCCGCATGGGAGCGCAGCTGGTGCCCGATTATCTTGAGGATCTTACTCCGGACAGCGAGCGCGCAAAGTTCCACGCCCCGCGCGAGACAATAGTCCTTCACCGCGACAAAGGCGCCGGCCGTCCTACGAAGAAAGACCGCCGTGAGCTGGACCATCTGATGGAAATGCTCGACTAGAGCTTATAGGGCGCTTCTTCGGCAAAGACCTGCTCGAATATCAACCTGAGCTTCGCTCTGTCGCGGATGATGGCGCGCAGCCTTGCCAGCGGTTCCTCGTTGGGGGAGCCGGGGATGAGGAGGTGAAGGTATCCGCCTTCGGCGTACTTTTCCTGCAGGTGCTCCAGCGTGCGCTGCCAGTGGCCCTCTTTGTCCAGCTCCGGATAGTGCGAGAAGCCAAACTGCACCGTGCGCCGGATGATGGTTTCGGGCACTATCATCCTGTCTGCCTCAGCAACCAGGCAGCCGTAGATGCTGCGGGGCGGCGTTGTGGCCGAGGCGCGGTGGTCTTCCGCCGCCTGGGCTATGGTCTCTATCTGCGCGGAGCTGAACCACTCCGGCAGGCGCTTGTCTTGCCGGATGATGCGGCCGCTTTCCAGGTGGTGCGTCTTGCGGTCTACGGCGAGGCCGAGGTCGTGGCAGGCGGCGGCAGCGTAGAGCATATCCTCGTTGATATCGTAGTTGCGCCCCATAGCCATGGCGCGTTCTATGACGGCCCGGGCGTGGTCTTGCCTGTGCGCCTTGTCGAAGGCGGCATAGCAGGGGATGATGCTGGATTCTATATATGCGACGAGGGATTCTGTCATTTCTACGGGGCGGTCTAGAACAAAGGTACTCAGAACAACCGAAAAAACCAATTATTATCGTTAAATTTGTGGTCTATGGAAGAAAAGAAACTTTACCCTATGAGCTTCTGCGGAATAGCAGACGAATATGACTGGGGAACGGACGAATTCCTGCTGGCAGACCTGGGATACCGCGATTCGCTGGTCCGAGACGGCTGGCTTGCGGGCAACTCCATCAGCGAGGTGATGGATACCTATCTGGACAGGGTGGTGGGAGACAACGCGTTCTCTTTCTGGGGCCTTCAATTTCCTCTTCAGGTCAAGCGCATAACAGTCAGGGGCACCATGCCGCTGCGGGTTCATCCCGATGCCCTCACCGCCCTTCAGCGCTACGACGCCCTGGGCCGCCGCAAGCTCTGGTACGTCCTGTCCGCCGCACCAGGGGCCCGCATCCTTGCCGGCTGGAACAAAGACACGGACGCCTCCGAGGTATATACCGCCTGCAGTTCTGAAAGCGTGGCCGGCATGCTCAAGTCTTTCGAGCCCAAGGCCGGAGACTTCATACATATCCCTTCCGGCACCCCTCACGCCGCAACCGGCAGCCTGGAGCTGCTTGAGGTGAGTGAATCATCGGCTCTGGATTTCTGCCTCAGCGGTCTGGGCCAGGATATACATCCGGACGAATTCGACCAGAGCCTGAGCCTTGTCGATGCCCTGGATTTCATTGATTACAAGGAGTTTAAGGGTGGTCTTGAGCACGGAGCCGCAAAGATTGCGAATTTTGAGGAATTCGTAGTCGAGCGCCTTGACCTTTCTGCGCCTGTACGGGTGAGCGGAGAAGCCGATACCTTCGCGCTTTATTATTGCGTAAAAGGTTCCGCCGCAATACGTATCGATGTCCTGGGTCAGACGGCGTCATTTGCCCTCAAGCCCGGCATCCCTGTGCTGGTGCCCGCCGAGTGCCCGGATTTCTCCGTAGCTCCCTTGGAAAAAGACACCGTCCTGCTGCAGATTACCGTTCCTTTCCAGACAGAAAAGGACAGTTATCTAGTCTCCTGAGCTTCTGCGCCCTGCAGATACCAGCGCCACCAGAAGGCCGATCAGCGCTACCGCAGCCGCCGTCAGGATTATGTCCGAGGGCTGCACCACCACGGGGTAGGCGTCAACCAGGTAGTTTCCCGGCATCTTGACGAATCCCAGTTTCTGCTGGGCCAGTGCCAGCGCCGAGCCGATAACCAGGCCTGCGGCAAGCCCGAGCAGCGAAATCAGCCAGCCTTCAAGTACGAATATCTGCCGTGTGAGGCGCCTGGACGCACCCATGGCGCGAAGAGTCGCTATATCGTCTTCCTTTTCAATAATCAGCATCGACAGCGAACCGTAGATGTTGAGGGCTACGATAAGCACTACGAATATGAGTATCAGGAAGATAGCGGCTTTTTCGTACTTCATCATACGGAACAGGTCGCGCTGCTGCTCCTCGCGCTCAAGGAGTGTGCAGCTGCCGGCGTAGTCTTTCTTGAAACGCCGCACGGCACGGCGGCTGTTGTCCTTCAGGTTGATTTCCACCGCGCTCACGACACCGTCGGGCGTGCCGGTAAGCGACTGCATCACATACAGCGGCACTATTACCAGGCTCGCGTCGGCCTCTGAACTTACGCTGATGATTCCTGAGGGCGCGACGCTGCGGCTCACTGCGGACGCGGCGGGGTTGGAAGGGGATATGCGGCCGTTCTTGTCCGGGTAATACAGAACCAGCCGGTCCAGGAACCGGGGATGCAGGCCGAGGTTCCTGGCAAGTCCGGCGCCTACGATGGCGGCGGGCGCATCACCCTTGCGTATGGCGCTTTCGCCTTCCGTTATGTGTGGAATCAGTCTGGGCGACTGTTCAAATCCGTCCTCCACTCCCTTGGCTCGGGCGATGGCCTGCCTGTCTCCGTAAGTGAGGAACACGTTGTCTTCCAGCGTGTAACGCACGCTCTCCACGCGGCTGTCTGCGGCGATGGCGTCTATCAGGAGAGAATCGGGCGAGAACTTGGAGGACCCGTCGGGACTGGCCATCAGAAGGTCCGGGGCAAAGTCTCCTATGTTGCGCTGGATGAGGTCGTCGAAGCCGTTATAGACGCTCAGGATGAGCACCAGGGCGGCTGTGCCTATGGCCATGCCGATGGCGCTGATTGCCGAAATGACGTTGATTACATTGTGGGACTTCCGGGCAAACAGGTACCTGCGCGCTATGAACAGGCGTACGTTCATTTGCGGAGCAGCTCGTCGATGTGCTCTGCGTAGTCGAGCGAGGTGTCCAGCAGGAAGTCGATTTCCGGGACGATGCGGAGCTGGGACGCTACCTTGCGGCCAAGCTCCCCGCGGAGGGCCTTCCTGTTCTCTTCCAGCATCTGCATGACCGCCTTCTGTTTGTCCGTGGGGAAGATGCTGACGAAGGCCTTGGCGACGCTGAGGTCGGGGCTGATGCGCACCTCGCTCACTGTCACCATGGCTCCGCCCCACGCGGCCATGCCCTTGCTGCGTATGATCTCGGCAAGGTCGCGCTGAAGTTCGCGCGCCACCTTTAGCTGGCGGGTTCCTGCAGGTTTGTTATCCATTTATCTTGATGATATAGTAGTCTTTCTTGCCTTTCTGGGCGAGGATGTACTTGCCGTCGATGATGTCCGCTTCCGTGAGGGCGCCGGAGAAATCGGTGAACTTCTCTTTGTTGACGCTGAATCCGTTGTTCTGTATCATCTTGCGGGCCTCTCCCTTGGAGGGGAAGATGGCTGTCTCCACCGCGAGGGCGTCGAGTATGCCCAGAGGCAGCTTGGAACGCTCGATTTCATAGGTGGGCACGCCGTCGAATACGTCCAGGAAGGTCTTCTCGTCCAGGCTGCGGAGATCGTCTGCGGTGGCCTTGCCGAAGAGTATGCCGGAGGCCTTCACGGCGTTCTCGTACTCCTGCTCGCCATGTACCATGACAGTGACTTCGCGGGCGAGGAGTTTCTGGAGCTCGCGCCTCTCGGGGCACTCACGGTGGGCTGCTATCGCAGACTCGATGGTCTCCCTGTCAAGCATCGTGAATATCTTGATGTAGCGCTCTGCGTCCGCGTCGCTCACGTTCAGCCAGAACTGGTAGAACTGGTAGGGGCTGGTGCGGGCGGGATCGAGCCAGATGTTGCCCTTCTCGGTCTTGCCGAACTTGCCGCCGTCCGCCTTGGTGATGAGGGGGCAGGTGAGTGCGAATGCCTCGCCTGCACAGGTGCGGCGTATCATTTCCGTGCCGGTGGTGATGTTGCCCCACTGGTCCGCGCCGCCGAGCTGGAGCTTGACCCCGTGATGCTGGTACAGGTAGAGAAAATCGTAGCCCTGCAGCAGCTGGTAGGAGAATTCCGTGAAGGACATGCCCTCGGAAGAATCGCGCGAAAGGCGCTTCTTGACGGAATCCTTGCTCATCATGTAGTTGACGGTAATCATCTTGCCGATGTCGCGGGTGAAGTTGATGAAAGTGTAGTCTTTCATCCAGTCGTAGTTGTTCACGAGCTCCGCCTTGTTGGGGGCGCTGGAGTTGAAGTCGAGGAACCTGCCCAGCTGCGCCTTGATGCATTCCACGTTGTGGGCGAGGGTGGCCTCGTCGAGGAGATTCCTCTCCTGGCTCTTCATGGACGGGTCTCCGATCATGCCCGTGGCGCCTCCCACGAGGGCGTACGGCTTGTGGCCGCATGCCTGGAAGTGCTTGAGTATCATTATGCTGACCAGATGGCCGATGTGAAGCGAGTCACCTGTCGGGTCTATTCCTACGTATGCCGATGCCGGACCTTTGAGCAATTCTTCCTCCGTTCCGGGCATGATGTCGTGGATCATTCCTCTCCACTTGAGCTCTGCTACGAAATTCTTCATTCTTTCTTTTGTTTGAGACTGCAAATTTCTACAATTATTAGTAAATTTGCAATCTATTGTGCATTTTTAATAATCATAAAATATGAGAAAGAAAATTGTTGCGGGTAACTGGAAAATGAACACCACCGTTCCCGAGGGCGTAGAACTCGCCAAGGCTGTTGTCGCAAAATCGGCAGAAGTACCTGCCGACGTCAAGCTCATCGTTGCAACCCCTTTCACCCATCTCTGTCCCGTAGCCGCAGTCGTGGCAGGCACTCGTGTCGGCCTCTCCGCAGAGAACTGCGCAGACAAGGAAAAGGGCGCCTACACGGGCGAGGTTTCCGCCGCCATGCTCGCATCGGCCGGCTGCCAGTACACCATCCTGGGCCACTCCGAGCGCCGTCAGTACTACGGAGAGACCGATGAGAAGCTGGTCGAGAAGACTCGTCTGGCCCTTGCAAACGGCCTCGACGTAATCCTCTGCGTGGGAGAGAACCTCGAGGAGCGTGAGGCTGGCCGTCATTTCGAGGTCTGCGAGGCTCAGATCAAGAACGTCCTCTTCAACTTCACCGCAGAAGAGCTCGCACACATCGTCATCGCCTATGAGCCCGTCTGGGCAATCGGCACCGGCAAGACCGCCACTGCCGCACAGGCTGAGGAAATCCATGCGTTCATCCGCAAAACTGTGGCAGACAAGTTCGGAGCCGCAGCAGCAGAAGAGGTTTCCATCCTCTACGGCGGTTCCTGCAAGCCTTCCAACGCAAAGGAACTCTTCGCCGAGAAAGACATCGACGGAGGTCTCATCGGCGGCGCCGCCCTCAAGGCAGACGACTTTATCGGTATTGCAGTATCATTTTAAAACCCGCACCACGGCAGCCGTGTGCTGACTGCGGTCGCAGAGCCATATTACGTCACCCTTGATGCGTTTCGCTTCAAGGGTGATGCCGTTTCTGCCGAGCTCTCCCGTCTCCGAAGACCAGCTTATGCTTGCCACGGCGGTGGCTCCCGCCTGTGCGGGGATGGCATCCAGGGTGATGCAGAAATAATCGAGCATGGTGTCCGTCATCGCCCTGAATTCGCGGCGCTGCTCGTTGTAGGACAGCTGGCATCCGGCTGCGTCATAGACGAATACCCTGTTGCCGTCGATTTCCAGCCGTACGGTATCGTCGGCGGTGAAAGCGGTAATCGACGTGGTGCGGTTGCATGCGCAGCACAGAAGTGCGGCTGCGGCCAGTGCCAGAATGCCGTGCAGTCTCATTTTACTCGTATCTCCTTGATTATTATTTCGCAGCTGCCGTCCGGATACCAGACTTCAGCCTTCAGGGTGCCGCTTTCCGTCAGCTTCCAGTAACCGTCCGCGCCCGGATAGATGCGCCAGCCGTTGAAGTACCACATGACCCTGGCTGCATCCTTTGCGTTGTAGATGCGCATGGGGATGCTGCTGCCAGCAGGGAAGGAACCGTCGTCGGCCCGTCCTGTGCCGGAGAGGTATATGAAGGGGCGCGCGTCGGCCATCTGCGTCTTGGTGTTGATGCCGAGGCTGCGTGAGAACACTGTTCCACCATCTGCGAGCACGCGAACAACAACCTGGTAGGACGTGTGCGGATTCAGCCCCTCGATCGTGGCCGAATAAATGCCGGAGTCGTCGTAATAAACTGTCTTGGACCCGGAGGAACCGCTTTCCTCTGAATACCAGATGACGCTGCAGTGGCTGAAGGAAATGCTCCTGTCCACCGTCCAGCCTATGATCGCAGCGTCCTGGAATACGTCTGTGCCTGTGATTACTATGGGGACGATGAGGTCGAAGCTGACGCTGCCGTCGGGCTCAAGGCTGATGTTGTTGAGGGCGTAGCGGGACGTTCCGCCGCTCCAGAAACGGAACGGAGGGTCGGTCTCGGAGCCGAAGGCGAAGTGCCCGTCTCCTGGGAAGAATACTTCCGAAGGGTCGTCGGTGCCGGGAACCGCCTCGATCACCCTGGCGCATGGATGCTCCGGCCTGCAGTTCACCTGGTTGTACTCCCAGCGCTCCGCGGCGGACAGGTTGCGGCGGTGGGCGTCTGAATACCATGCGTCGGATGCTGAACGGTCTATGTGATATATGACCAGGCCTGCGCTGGGCAGGCATTCATCCCATCCGGAGTTGTCCCGGCATTCGAACAGGAAGTATTCACCGGGGTTGTCGGACTCGAGACGCATGTATTCGCTTCTGGCGCTGAGGGGGCTGAGGGTGATGTGGCCGGGCGTCGCACTGACGCTCGTGCCCATGCCGAGCTGCTCAAGTTCTACAGCGTTCAGGCAGGGCAGTGCTCCGCCGCTGTCCATAAGGCTCAGAGAGCCCCACAGGCCCTTGGAAGTGCCTCCGGACAGGCGTCCGTCCGTATCGTACATGTCCTGAAGGCCGAACACATGGCCCAGTTCGTGGCAAAACGTGCCTGCGCTGGCGAATTCGGGGCATACGGTAAAACTGTCCGCCGTCTTGCCGCTCAGCTGGATCGTGCCGCTCCAGTCGTGCAGGAAGCCTTGCTGGGGCCAGATGCAGTAGGATCCGCCGCCTTCCGCCTCGCTGGCTCCGGCCGTTATGAGGCAGATATTGTCTATGAAGCCGTCGTTGTCGTTGTCGTATGGAGCGAAATTGGCACTGCTTTGGATGCAGGCCACCTTTACGGCCTCGTCGAGCGAGAAATCCTTTATGGTGGTGGAGTTGGCTCCGTAGTGGGACATGTTGAAAGACAGGCGGACTACGGGAAGCACGTCTATGGAGAAGTCGCCGTAAACGGGGCCGAACTGGCTGCTCAGATAGCGCTGCGCCAGTTCCGTCTTCTCATATATATATTTGTTGGTATCTGTGAAAACTACGTCTTTGAACTCCACCGGAATGACCACAAGACGGGTATTGGCCGCACCGAGGGATGCGGCTGCAAGGAATGTGAACAGGAGGGTGGAGACCAGGCGGTTCATGAGCATTATGCAAAAGGCCGGTAACCTCGCGGCTCCCGACCTTTAAACGTGTACTAAAACCTAAACCTGCAACATAGATGCAGAAGATTTCAGAAACGTTGCATCAAAATGCAAAAAAAATTATTTTTTTGCTTCGCCTACGGAAACCTTGCGGAATTCCTTAAGGTCTTTCATGAGCTCGAGGGCGGCCTTACGGGCGCGGGCACCGGCGGCTTTGTTACCCTTAACTACCTGAGCCTCAGCGTTTGCCTTGAAGAGCTCGATGTTGGCGTTGATTTTTTCTACAAGTGCTTTCATAAGAAAAATTTATTAAAAACTGATTGGTATTATGTGCTCAAATTTTGCGAAAGATATAAAAACTTTTTTAATAATCAATCTTTTTTAAGAACAACCTATTGATTAATTGCATTTTCCGTGCTTTCCGGACGGGTATTCAACTCCGTCATGGCCCTTTGCGCTCCGGCAAACGCCCAGGTCTGCACTCCGGTGCGTATCCTTTCTGCGATCTGGGGAAGCTGGAGCAGTTGCTCGGGGTAAAACCTCCCAGGACAAAACTTATCTGGCCGCCTTCCCCGAATTCATGTCCCACGCCCACGCGTATGCGTGCATAATTGCGGGTTTCCAGCAGCTCTTCTATGTTGCCGAGGCCGTTGTGGCCGCCGTTGCTGCCGGAAAGGCGCATGCGGACAGTGCCGAAAGGGAGGTTGATGTCGTCGCAGATGACTATCAGGTTCTCAAGGGGGATGTCCAGCGCCTGCAGCCAGTAGCGTACGGCGTTTCCGCTGAGATTCATGTACGTGGAAGGCTTGAGCAGGTGGAACTTGCGCCCCTTGATGCCGAGTACCGCCACGTCGCCGTAGCGGGCGGGTTCAAACGTAATATTGGACGCCTGAGCCCAGGCGTCCAATACGATGAATCCGATGTTGTGTCTTGTGCCGGCGTATTCGGAGCCTATGTTGCCCAGGCCGACAACAAGATAACTCTTGTCAGACACGATTAGGCCTCTTCTGTGTTGACAACGGTGTTGCGGGTTGTCTTGACACCGCAGATGATGGCGTCCTTGTCGGTGACTACGGTGATGCCGTCGAGCTTGACGTCACCGGCCTTGATCCTCTTGTCGAGGCCGAGGGAGGTGATATCTACGGTTACCTCGTCGGGGAGCTTTGCCATAAGGGCGCTGACGCGGAGCTTGCGGGCGTTCTGGTAGAACTTACCACCCTGCTGTACACCGACTGCATGACCGGTGATCACGATGGGAACCTCGATGGTGATGGGCTTTACGTCGCCTACTGCGAGGAAATCAACGTGAAGGCAGGTATCGGTGACGGGATGCCACTGGAGTTCGTGAAGAACTGCGGTGTATTTCTTGCCTCCGTCGAGGACGAGGTCGATGATGTGTGCCTTGGGGGTGTCGGTAGCTGCCCTGAGTTCCTTTGCATCAACGGTGAAGAGAACGTTCTTCATGCCGAGACCATAGAGGTTGCAAGGGACTAGGCCCTGCTTGCGGTAAGCCTTGAGGGCGGCTTTGCCGGATTCGGTGCGGGTGGTTCCGCTAAGAGTGAAATGCTGCATTTGTTTAATATAAAAATGTGTTACTCATCCCTGGTAGGGCCAGGGACCCATTGCACCAAAACCAAACGGTTTTCGAAATGCGGGCGCAAAGATACGAAAATAATTGAATTTTCAATACTTAGCCAAGCATTTTTTCGCTTCTTGCGATGAACTCGGACAGCGCCTTGCCCTTAAGCATTCCTTTTCCGAGGAGGGCGAGGTCCACAACCTGGCGCAGGAGTTCAGCGGTTCCGTCGCGGTCGGCCCAGATCTTTGCGATGACGGGGTTCTCCATGTTGACCTTGACGTCGTAGGCTTCGGGCATGGATCCGTAGAAGTTCATGCCGCCTCCGAGTGCGCTCATCTCACGCCAGCGGCGCATGAATTCGCTCTGGGTGATGACCACCGGCGCGCCTGTCTCGCCGAGGTTTTCGGGCTCGACGGAGTATTCGTTTCCTTCGGGCAGGGCGCCTTTCAGCAGCGTCTCGAGGGCCTTTTTGTCGTCGTCGCTCATTTCCGGCTTAACCTTGTCCTCTTTGGGGATGAGGTTGCCCGGCGTGTCGCTGTCAACGCGAGCGAAGCGTGTGTCGGGGATCTGCTGTTCCAGCATGTTCACAAAGTGGCTGTCGAGCTCGCAGTCGAGCAGCAGCACGTCGTATCCGAGGTTCTTTGCCGCCTCTATCTCCGCCCACTGCTTCTCGGCGTCGCCGGCATAGAGGTACACCACTTTCTTGTCCTTGTCGGTCTGGGTGCCCTCGATGGCCTTGCGGTAATCCTCGAGGCTGAAGTATTTGCCGTCGGTGTTCTTGAGCAGGGCGAATGACATGGCGCGCTCGCGGAACTTTTCGTCGGAAAGCATGCCGTATTCGATGAAGAGCTTGATGTTGTCCCACTTCTGCTCCAGCTGGCTGCGCTGTTCCTTGAATATCTCCTCAAGCCTGTCGGCTACCTTCTTGGTGATGTACGTGCTGATTTTCTTGACGTTGGCGTCGCTCTGCAGGTAACTGCGGCTCACGTTCAGGGGAATGTCGGGGGAGTCGATGACACCGTGGAGCAGGGTGAGGAAGTCGGGAACTATGTTGTCCACATGGTCGGTCACGAACATCTGGTTGCAATAGAGCTGTATCTTGTTGCGGTCTATCGCCATGCGCTCCTTGATCTTGGGGAAGTAAAGCACGCCCGTGAGCGTGAAGGGATAATCCACATTGAGGTGTATCCAGAACATCGGCTCCTCTTCCATGGGGTAGAGCGCCCTGTAGAAGTTGAGGTAATCTTCGTCCTTGAGCTCCGAGGGGGCCTTGGTCCATATCGGCTCGACGCTGTTGATGACGTTGTCTTCGTCGGTCTCAACGCTCTTGCCGTCCTTCCACTCGGTCTTCTTGCCGAATACTACGGGCACCGGCATGAACTTGCAGTACTTGCCGAGCAGCTGTGAGATCCTGCCTTTGGTGCCGAATTCCTCGGCGCTTTCATCGTCGAAGAACAGGGTGACTGTGGTACCCCTTTCGGCCTTCTTGCCGGGGCCCATGGTGAACTCGGGATTGCCCTCGCAGCTCCATTGGACCGCCTCGGCGCCTTCCTGGCAGCTGAGGGAATCGATGGTGACCTTTTTGGACACCATGAACGCCGAATAGAATCCGAGGCCGAAGTGGCCTATGATATTTGTCTGGTCCTTGTATTTCTCCAGGAACTCGCCGGCGCTGGAAAACGCTATCTGGTTGATGTAGCGGTCCACTTCTTCGGCTGTCATGCCTATGCCGTGGTCGGTGATCCTGAGGGTTTTCTTTTTCTCGTCAAGCTCGATTTCTACCTTGAGGTCTCCCGTTTCTCCCTTGAAGCTGCCTGCGCTCGCGAGCGCCTTGAGCTTCTGGGATGCGTCCACTGCGTTTGCCACAAGCTCGCGCAGGAAGATTTCGTGGTCGCTGTAGAGGAATTGCTTGATGACCGGGAAAATGTTCTCGGTGGTTACTCCTATCTGTCCTTTTGTATTTGCCATAATATGTAAAAATTTAACCGGCCCTTTGCGGGGGCCGGCTAAAACCAATCAATTTGTATTCCAGTGACAAAATGTCATTATTTGTACAGGAAGCGCTTGATGCTCATCTTGGGAGTCTTCTCGAAGGGTACGAGCACAGTCTCTATCTTGGCGATCTGGCTGTATCCGGGGAGCTGGCGGTTGGCGCCGATGCGTACCTTCTCGGGGATGTCGGAGATGGCCTCGGTGTCCAGCTTGTCGTTCTTGATGGCGTCTGCGTCAAGGTAAACCAGGCCGACAATCTTTCCTGCCCTGTCAACCACGACGGACTCGGCCACGTAGGGCTGGTTGTTGATGATCGCCTCGAGCTCCTCGGGATAGATGTTCTGTCCGTTGGCGCTCAGGATCATGCTCTTGGAACGTCCCTTTATGAAGAGGTTGCCGTCCTTGTCCATGATGCCGAGGTCGCCGGTACGGAGGAATCCGTCTTCGGTGAATGCGTTGGCGGACGCTTCAGGGTTCTTGTAGTATCCTATGGTGATGTTCTCGCCCTTTGCCTGGATTTCGCCGGCGATGTGCTCGGGATCCTCGGAGTCGATACGCACGGTGGCGCAGTCCACGGGCTTGCCGCAGGAACCGGGAACGTACTTGTCCCAGTGCTCATAAGCAAGGAGGGGGCAGGCCTCGGTCATGCCGTAACCTACGAGATAAGGCAGCTTGATGCGGCGGAACAGTTTTTCTGCCTCGGGGTTGAGGGGGGCGCCGCCCATGATGAAGCGCTCGCACTCGCCGCCGAATGCGGCCATGAGGCCGTCCTTCACCTTCTTGTAGATAATGCTGTTGATTCCGGGGATCTTGAGAAGCACCTTCACGAGGGGCTTGTCCAGTGTGGGCTTGACCTTGCTCTTGTAGATCTTCTCCATCACAAGGGGAACGGTGATGAGCTGATAGGGCTTGACGTCCGAGAATGCCTTGATGAGGGCTGCCGGAGTGGGGGCCTTTGCCATCCAGTAGATTGCGGTGCCGTTGCAGAGCGGATAGATGAACTCGGTCACGAGGCCGTACATGTGGGCCATGGGAAGCATGGACACCATACGCTCGCCGGCAGGGATCATGCGCTGGCTGAAGTCCACGTTGGCGCTGAAGTTACGGTAGGTGAGCATTACGCCCTTGGGGTCTCCGGTGGAGCCGGAAGTGTAGCTGATGGCGGAAAGGTCGTCCCAGTTGTCGGCGGGATAGACCACGTTGGACGGACCGTATCCGTCGGCCCACTTGGCCTCGAACAGGTCTTCCATTGTGTCGTAGGTGGCCTTTACGGTCTCGTTCTTCGCCCAGAGGCATTTCCAGGAATCGACGTCGATGATGAGCTGGAGAAGCGGCATCTTGTCCAGGGGCATCTTGGAGAATTTCTCCGCGTTGGTAAAGAGTGCGACGCTCTCGGAGTGGTTCACGAGGAATGCGGCGTTGTCTGGAGTGAAGTCCGCCAGGAGAGGAACTATAACGGTCTCGTAAGTGTTGACTGCGAGGTAGCTCATGCCCCAGCGGGCGCCGTTACGGGCGTAGAGGGCGATCTTGTCGCCTTTCTTGAAGCCGAGCTTCTCGAACACGAGATGGAATTTTTCGATTTGGGTGGCCATCTGGCCGTAAGTGAAGGCGTCTCCGCCTATGGTGTTGAGGGCAGCCTTGCTCCAGAACTTGCGGGTTGCGTTCTGCAGGCTTTCCAGATAGTGGGGAAAATTAGGCATAAAATGGGATTTTTGTTTTAGCGCCGCAAAAGTAGGCCGCTCCGCCATTTTTTGCAATCCCCTGCGTGCGTATGTGGCGAATAATTACGATATTTGTGGCGAATTTTAACAATGTGTGGTGAAATCATGAGTAAAAAACCCATAGTAGCTCTTATATACGACTTCGACGGCACCCTGTCTCCCGGCAACATGCAGGAGTTCGGATTTATCCAGGCAGTAGGCTCCACCCCTGAGGAATTCTGGCGGATGTCCGATTCCATCGCAATCGGCCAGGATGCGTCAAACGTGCTGTCGTACATGAAGCTGATGTACGACGAGGCCCACGCCAAGGGCATACATCTGCGCCGGCCGGAGCTGCGTGCGTTCGGGGCGCATATCGATCTGTTCGAGGGCGTGCGCGACTGGTTCTCGCTCGTCAACCGTTACGGGCGCGAGCACGGCGTGCGGGTTGAGCACTACATAAACTCCAGCGGCCTCAAGGAGATTATCGAGGGCAGCCCCATCGCCCATGAATTCAAGCACATTTTCGCCGGTTCGTTCATATATAATGAGGAAGGCGAAGCCGAATGGCCCGGAATCGCAGTGGACTACACCGCCAAGACCCAGTTCCTGTTCAAGATATCCAAGGGCATCTTCAGTTCCCGCGACAACAAGCGGGTAAATGCGTCCGTTGACGATGACAAGAAGCGCATTCCGTTTTCGCACATGATATATTTCGGGGACGGGGAGACCGACGTGCCCTGCATGAAGATAGTGGGCATGTTCGGCGGGCACAGCATCGCCGTTTACAATCCCGAATCCCAGAAGAAACGCGCCTCGGCGCTCAAGCTCAAACGGCAGGGGAGGGTGGAATTCGCAACACCGGCGCGCTACACCCGTGATTCGCGCGCCTTCGAGGTCGTCTGCGCCATCATAGACAAGATCCGCGCAGACTGCGAAGTGGCGCGGCTGTCGCGCCTAGCCGGCTGACAGCCGTAATGCCCGACAGCAATCGTGCCCGACAGCGATCGTGCCCGACAGCGATCGGGCCCGACAGCGATCGGGCCTCTCTGTTCTCCTGCTCCCTCTGTCATTCTGAGCGCCCCTTGTCATTCTGAGCGCCCCTTGTCATTCTGAGCGCCCCTTGTCATTCTGAGCGCCCCTTGTCATTCTGAGCGCCCCTTGTCATTCTGAGCGCCCCTTGTCATTCTGAGCGAAGCGAAGAATCTATTTAATCAGATTAAGGAACTCGTTCCTGGTCCTTGACGACGACAGGAACACCCCGCTGAACGCCGATGTGGTGGTGACGGCGTTGGCCTTCTGCACGCCGCGGATCTGCATGCAGGTGTGGTTCGCTTCTATTACGACGGCTACTCCAAGCGGATTGAGCGCCTCCTGGATGCAGTCGCGTATCTGCACCGTGAGTCTCTCCTGTACCTGCAGGCGGCGGGCATAGGTCTCCACCACCCTTGCAATCTTGCTCAGGCCGGTGATTTTGCCGTTGGGAATATAGGCGACGTGGCACTTGCCGATGAAGGGCAGCATGTGATGCTCGCAGGTGCTGTAGATATCTATGTCCTTTACGAGCACCATCTGCTGGTACTCTTCGTCAAAGACTGCCTGAAGGATTATCTCCTTACCGTCCTCAGAATACCCTTTAGTGGTGAACTGCAGTGACTTGGCTACGCGCTCAGGGGTCTTGAGAAGCCCCTCCCTGGAGGGATCTTCGCCCAACAGCCGAAGGATTTCCCTGACGTGGGCCGCTATTTCTGCAGTAACTTCCGGAGAATAGACGTCTTGTTTTTTATAGCTCATGATGCAAAAATACTAAATATTATTTGCACTTGAGAATATTTTTCTATCTTTGCGGCCTAAACTAATATCGACTCAAGCTATGTATTGGACATTGGAACTTGCCAGCAGCCTCGACGATGCACCGTGGCCTGCAACCAAAGACGAACTCATCGACTATGCCAACCGCTCCGGCGCTCCCGAGGAAGTGATTGAAAACCTCCAGGAACTCGAAGAGGAAGGTGAGATATACGAAACCATCGAGGACATCTGGCCCGATTACCCCACCAAAGAGGATTTCTTCTTTAACGA
>JAFZLQ010000055.1 GCA_017551425.1 Bacteroidales bacterium
AGGGGCACGCCGTCCAGCAGGAAGAGGTTGTCGTTGCCGTCGCCGCCGTGGACGTACAGGCCGGACATGAGCTCGTTGCCCGCGGCCACGCCGGGGAGCAGCTGGAGCTGTTTGATTATGTCGGGCGTGCCGAACACCGCAATGCCGCTGCGCAGCTTCTCGCCGTCTATGCGCTGGAGGCCCGTCTGGGTGGTGTTGCGCATTTTCTCCCTGACAGCGGTCACGTATGACGTGTCCAGGGTGTCACGGCGTTCAAGCTCCTGCGCCGACGCACTTGCAGCCGCCACGAGGACGGCTGCAAGGATCAGCGGTATGCGGAAAACATTCATTATTTGTTGACCTGGAAGCGGGTGTTGCCGGTGGCGAAGTAGTCCACTATCTGGCGTGCCGCGGCAAGTCCGGCGTTGATGTTGGCCTCGCTGGTCTGGGCGCCCATCTTCTTGGGCGTGGCAAAGACGCGAAGGCCGAACTTCTCCTGGAGTGCGGCGTAGTTGTCGGGCATTACGTCAGCAACGTATTTGAGGTCCGGACGATCCTCGAGGGCACGCATAAGTCCTTCTTCGTCAATGACTTCCTTGCGGGCGGTATTGACGAGCGTGGCGCCCTTGGGCATGCGGGTGATGAGGTCGTAGCCGATGCTCTTTATGGTTGCGGGAAGGGCCGGGATATGGATGGACAGGTAGTCGCTGCAGGCGTAAAGCTCCTCTACGGAATGCACGGGTTCTGCTCCGCCGGCCACTATCTGCTCGTCTGTGAGGAAGGGGTCGAGGGCGCTGATCTCCATGCCGAGGGCGCGTGCCTTTGCGCCTACGAGACGGCCGACGTTGCCGTAGGCCTGTACGCCGAGGCGCTTGCCCTGGACCTCCGAGCCGGTGGCGGGAGTGAACTGGGTGCGGGCCATGAAAATCATGAGGGCTATGGCGAGCTCCGCCACTGCGTTGGAGTTCTGGCCAGGAGTGTTCATGACGACGATGCCGCGTGCGCTTGCCGCTGCCAGATCGACATTGTCGAAGCCGGCGCCGGCGCGCACCACTATCTTAAGCCTGGGAGCGGCGGCGATGACCTCCGCGGTGACTTTGTCCGAGCGGATTATCATGGCCTCCGCGTCTGCGACAGCTGCCACCAGGTCTTCCTGGGCGGCATATTTCTCGAACAGGACCACTTCATGTCCGGCGGCCTCGAGTATATCCTTGATGCCTTTGACAGCTACTGCCGCAAAGGGCTTCTGGGTTGCTAACAATACTTTCATTTCCGCCTCCTATTTATGAAGTTTCTCGAATTCCTGCATGCATGCGACGAGCGCCTCCACATCTTCCTGGGAGCAGGCGTTGTAAAGCGATGCGCGGAAGCCGCCGACGCTGCGGTGGCCCTTGAGGCCGATCATGCCGCGCTCCTTGGCGAAGGCGAGGAATTCGCCCTCGAGCTCTTCACGTCCCTCGGCGGGGATGAAGCAGACATTCATGATGGAACGGTCCTCCTTGTCTGCGGTGCCGCGGAAGAGGGAGTTGCGGTCGATCTCCGCATAGAGGGTGTCGGCCTTTTTCTGGTCGATGGCGTGCATCGCATCCAGGCCGCCGATGCCCTTGAGCCACTTGAGGGTCTCGTTCATCACGAAGATGGAGAACACGGGAGGGGTGTTGAACATGGAAAGCTTGTCAACGTGGGTGCGGAGGTCGAGCATCGTGGGGATATAGCGGCTGACCTTGCCGAGAAGGTCTTTCTTGATGATGTAGAAGGTGACGCCGGCAGGGCCCGCGTTCTTCTGCGCGCCGCCGTAGATCATTGCGTACTTGCTCACATCGACCTTGCGGCTGAGAATGTCGGAGGACATGTCTGCGATGAGGGGGACGGGGCAGTCGTAATCGGTCTTGATCTCCGTACCGTAGATGGTGTTGTTGGTGGTGATGTGCAGGTAGTCGATATCGGTGGGAATCTCGTAGCCCTTGGGGATGTAGCAGTAGTTGCGGTCCTTGGAGCATGCGATAGCGTATGCGTCGCCAATGCCCTGGGCCTCTTTGAGTGCCTTGTGTGCCCAGACGCCGGTGTCGAGGTATGCGGCTTTCTTCTCAAGGAAGTTCATCGCCACGTAGAGGAAGCCGAGACTGGCGCCGCCGCCGAGGAACACTACCTCGTAGTCGTCGGGGATATTGAGGAGTTCTTTCCAGTTGGCACGGCATTCATCCATGACTGCGTCCCACTCCTTGGTGCGGTGGGAAATGGAAATGAGGGAGACACCGGTGCCGCTGAAATTCTTGAGGGCCTCGATGGAACGGTCGATCGCAACCTGCGGGAGCAGGCAGGGACCGGCATTGAAAACGTGTACTTTAGCCATAGTGTATTAATCTGATAATAGGGTTGCAAAAATAGGCAAAACGCCGGTTCTTTCCAAAAAATCCTGCTGCTGGGCCAGGCGCACCCGCACCTCTATGCTGCAGCTCTCCTGGAACGAGCGGTTGCGGGAGGGCAGGTCCATGTCCTTTATGAGCTTCATGACCTGTGGCATGGCGTCGTAGCCGAAGCTGATGGTGTACCAGCTGCCGGCGATCTTTTCCGTAACCGGAGCGTGCGAGAGGGCGTCCGAAGTGGATTCCTTGTATGCGCGGATGAGGCCCGGGACGCCGAGCTTGATGCCGCCGAAGTAGCGCACGACAATCACGAGGACGTCGCTCAGGCCCGCCGAGTCTATCTGCCCGAGTATGGGGCGGCCGGCCGAACCGGAAGGCTCGCCGTCGTCGGAAGCGCGCCAGACGGTGCCCCCGAGGCCCAGGCGGTAGGCGTAGCAATGGTGACGGGCGTCGTGGTATTCCTTGCGGGCCGCCGCGACCAGCGCCTTGACCTCGCTTTCCGTCTCTACGGGATAGGCAAAAGCTATGAAACGGCTGCCGAGCTCTTTGTACAGGCCCTCGCCGGGAGAAGAAATGCTTTTGTAGGTATCCGACATTCCAGGCCAAATGTAATCATTTATTTTGAGAAAATGCCTATATTCGCAGTCGGTTAATTCGATTAGTCGCTATGGTATATACGTACAGGGTCACACTCGAAGGCATCAAGGGCTTCTTCAGGGTTTACAGGATAAACGGAGACAACTCGCTTTACACTTTTCACAAGCAGCTTCGCTCAGACCTTGAGTTCACGGTAGATCAGCCCATACTCTTCAAGGCTTTCGACGCCGCCGGCAACGTGGCCGCGCGCTACGCGCTCACAGACCTCGGCTGCGGCACCGTAGATTCCGTATCCATCGCAAAGACAGTCAGGGACGGCATCGTCAAGTTCGTCTATTTCTACGACATAGCCGCCCGCAAGTACGTCATCGTCACCCTCGAGGCTGAGGAGCCCGGCTCCGTGGCAGGCCCCACCCTGGTCGAGAGCAAAGGTCCCATCCCCCTGGAGTTCGAGAACGGCTACGTAGCCTTCGAAGACCTCCCGCAGCAGCGCCGCCGCCTCCCCGGAGAAATCCCCGATGAAGACGACGACGATGACGAAGACGACGAAGAAGACTCCGACGACAAGGAAGAAATCGTTTACGAAGAGGACGAGGACTAAATCAGCCTAAAGATGTAGCTACCTTCACCGCCGCTCAAAGCCAAGTGCTTGATTGCCAGCAATAAACGCTATTCAGGGACCCTCTTTTTGGGGGTCCCTGAAATATCTATCCAACTGATTATCAGAGGGTTAATTTTGCGGGGCGATTCACTGCCTCTGCCGTACGGCCTCGAAGAGAAGGATGGAGGCGCTGACGGAGACGTTGAGGGAATCCAGGCGGCCGAGCATCGGAATGCGGATGTGGGCGGTGGCGGCGCGGCGCCAGGCGTCGGACAGGCCGGTGCTTTCGGTACCCATCACAAGGGCGGTGCCGCGGCGCATGTCACAATCGTAATATAAAGATGAATCCTGCAGCTGCGCGGTGAGGATCTGAACCCCGCGGCGCTGCAGCCAGGGGATGGCGTCTGCGGTGCGGCAGGCCACGGTCGGTACGGTAAACACGGCGCCTACGGATGCGCGGATGACGTTGGGATTGTAGATGTCCGTGAGCGGGTCGCATACCAGGAGCGCGTCAGCTCCGGCGGCGTCTGCACTGCGGAGCACCGCGCCCAGGTTCCCGGGCTTTTCCACGCTCTCCAGAACTACTACCAGCGGATTCTCAGGGAGCTCCAGGTCGCTGAGTTTCAGGTCTTTGGCCTTCATCTCCGCGATGATTCCCTCCGTTCCTCCGCGGTACGCCACCTTGTCGTAAACTTCCTTGCTGACGTAGAAAACCCTTGCCGCCGTTTCCGGCGAAGGCGCAGCGGGACTCCCTCCAGAAACCGTGTCCACCCTCGGACACGTTAGAGGGAGGGGCCCACGCTTGCGTGGGAGGGATGAGCGAAGCGAAGTTTCGGGAGGGAGTTCCCCGGAGGCCGCAGTGGAAACGGCGGCAGAACCGTATATCTCCGGGCAGACAAAGACCGTGTCCGGCACGAAGCCGGAAGCGAGACAGTGCTCGTATTCACGGCGCCCTTCGACGACGAACAGCCCGCACTCGCGCCGCAGGGACGAATCCTTCTGCAGCGCAAGGAGGCGCTTGATCTTTGGATTCTGCGCTGAAGTGAGGGTCTCGGAGGGCATATTGTCGGTCTGTGAGATTTCTCGACTTCGCTCGAAATGACAGGCGGCTATGCTTCTTCTTTTGCCTCAGCGGCAGAAGCGGCTTTCTCGGGTCTCATCTGCGGGAAGAAGAGGACGTCCTGGATGGTCGTCTGCCCGGTCATGAACATGGTCAGGCGGTCGATTCCCATGCCGAGGCCGGAGGTGGGAGGCATGCCGTACTCGAGTGCGCGCACGAAGTCCATGTCGATGTACATGGCCTCGTCGTCACCCTTGCTCTTGAGCGCGGCCTGCTCCTCGAAGCGTTCGAACTGGTCGATGGGATCGTTGAGCTCCGAGTAGGCGTTTGCCAGTTCCTTGCCGCACACGAAGAGCTCGAAACGCTCGGTGAGGCTGGGGTCTGTGCGGTGACGCTTTGTAAGCGGCGACATCTCGACAGGATAGTCGATGATGTAAGTAGGCTGAACGAGCTTCTCCTCGCAGTAGGCTCCGAAGATCGCGTCGATGAGCTTGCCCTTGCCCATTGAAGGCTCCACGGGGACGTCGAGCTTCTTGCAGGTGGCCCTCAGCTCGTCCTCGTCCATTCCCTTCACGTCCACTCCTGCATACTCCTTGATTGCGTCGAGTATGGGCAGGCGCCTGTAGGGACCGGCAAAATCGACCTCGCGGCCGGCGATATCGACCTTTGTGCTGCCGTTTACGGTGAGCGCTATCTTCTCCAGCATCTTCTCCACGAAGGCCATCATCCAGTTGTAGTCCTTGTAGGCCACGTAGATCTCCATGCAGGTGAACTCGGGGTTGTGGGTCTTGTCCATGCCCTCGTTGCGGAAGTCCTTGGCGAACTCGTACACGCCGTTGTATCCGCCCACGATGAGCCTCTTGAGGTACAGTTCGTTGGCGATACGGAGGTACAGGGGGATGTCCAGCGCGTTGTGGTGAGTCACGAAGGGACGTGCCGTGGCGCCTCCCGGAATGCTTTGGAGGATAGGGGTTTCCACCTCGAGGCAGCCGGCGGCGTTGAAGTACTCGCGCATGGTGGCGATAATCCTGGCGCGCTTGACGAAGACTTCCTTGACCTTGGGGTTGACGATGAGATCGACGTAGCGCTGGCGGTAGCGGAGCTCGGGGTCCGTGACGGCGTCGAAGACCTGGCCCTCGGCCTCCTTGACTATGGGCAGCACGCGGAGCGACTTGCTCAGGAGGGTGAGCTCCAGGGCATGAACGCTGAGCTGGCCTGTCTGGGTGATGAAGGCGAAACCCTTGATTCCGATTATATCGCCGATGTCCAGAAGCTTCTTCCAGACGGTGTTGTACATGGTCTTGTCTTCCCCGGGGCAGATTTCGTCCCGCTTGACGTAGATCTGTATGCGTCCGCTCTCGTCCTGGAGCTCGCCGAAGGAGGCTGCTCCCATGATGCGGCGGCTCATGAGGCGGCCTGCAATGCATACAGATGCGAAATTGCCCTTTTCCGGGCTGTAGCCTGCGGTTATTTCTGCGGCAGTGGCGTTTACGGGATACTCTGCTGCGGGGTAGGGCTCGATACCCAATTCTCTGAGCTTCGCCAGCGATTCGCGGCGGATTTGCTCCTGTTCGCTAAGTTCGATATTCATGACGGTACAAAAGTACAAAATATTTTTGTTATATTTGTAGGCTAAGCGTTATGGCTAAAGAGTGCAAATGGATCATCAAGGAGCCGGCGGCCCCGGAAAAGGTGGAGAAACTCTCCGCAGAGGTGGGCATTGACCGCGTCCTTGCAGACCTCCTGGTCAAAAGGGGCGTAGAGACCTTCGCCCAGGCCCGCTCTTTCTTCCGCCCCTCGCTCGACGACCTTCACGACCCGTTCCTCATGAAAGACATGGACGCGGCCGTAGAGCGTCTCCGCAAGGCCATCACCACAGGTGAAAAGATCCTGGTTTACGGGGATTACGACGTTGACGGCACCACCGCCGTTTCGCTTGTCTTCTCCTTCATCCGCCGCTTCACAGACGCCGTGGATTTCTATATTCCGGACCGTTACGACGAGGGCTACGGCGTATCCTACGTGGGCATAGACTGGGCTGTCGAGGGGGGCTTCGGCCTCATCATCACCCTCGATTGCGGCATCAAGGCCATAGACAAGGCCGAGTACGCCAAATCCAAGGGGATTGACATGATAATCTGCGACCACCACCTCCCGGAAGACACCCTTCCGGCCGCCGTGGCCGTGCTCGACCCCAAACGGGAAGACTGCCATTACCCCTTCGACGACCTCTCCGGCTGCGGCGTGGGCTTCAAGCTGGTGCAGGCGTATTCCCAGCGTTACGGAGTGCCGTTCGAGACCCTCGTCCCGCTTCTGGACCTGCTGGTCGTGAGCATCGCGTCCGACCTTGTCACCATGGTCGGCGAGAACCGCACACTTTCCCACTTCGGCCTCAAACAGCTCAATGAGAATCCCCACAAGGGTCTTCTCGCCATGATAACCCTCTCCAATCTCGAGCCCGGGCATATCTCGATTGACGACATCGTCTTCAAGATCGGCCCCCGCATCAACGCCGCCGGCCGCATGGAATCCGGGCGCCTGGCCGTGGAGCTGCTCACCGCAAGCGACGAGCAGACCGCCATGTTCATCGGAGAGAAAATCAACGAGAACAACAACGAACGCAAGAACATAGACCGCGAGATTACCCGGGAAGCCCTGGAGATGGTGGAAAGCGGCAACTGCCTCGCCCGCGAGAACGCCACCGTGGTTTACAATCCCCGCTGGAGCAAGGGTATCGTGGGAATCGTGGCATCGCGCCTTGTGGAGGCTTATTACAAGCCCACCGTCGTCCTCACAAAGTCCAACGGATTCGTCACAGGCTCGGCCAGGAGCATCGCAGGGTTCGACCTCTACGAGGCCATCGAGAGCTGTGCAGACCTTCTGGAGAACTTCGGCGGCCACGTATATGCCGCAGGTCTCACTCTCAAGGAAGAGAACGTAGAGGAATTCGCCCGCAGGATAGACGCTTTCATCGCCGGCAAGATAACCGCCGACATGCTCATCCCCGTGGTGGACATAGACGCCAAGCTGGATTTCTCGCAGATCACTCCCAAGTTCTTCCGCATCCTCAAGCAGTTCCAGCCCTTCGGCCCCGGCAACTCCAACCCCGTCTTCATGACGGACAACGTATATGACGCCGGCGGCGGACGCAAGGTGGGAGCGGGCGGAGTCCACCTCAAGTTGGACCTCATCCAGGAATCCCAGCCGTATCACCAGATAGCAGCCATCGCCTTCAACATGGCAGACTACTACGACTACATCAAGTCGGGCAATCCGCTTGACGTATGTTATTCAATAGTAGAGAATTACTATCGCGGCAACTCCACCATTCAGCTGCGCGTGAGAGACCTCCGCGAGCGTGAGGAACTGATTTAGTCATAGTCGGCCAGAGGCAGTAAATCGCCCCGCAAAATTAACCTTCTGATAATCAGTTGGATAGATATTTCAGGGACCCCCAAAAAGAGGGTCCCTGAATAGCGTTTATTGCTGGCAATCAGGCACTTGGCTTTGAGCGGCGGTCCCTTTTTCTTAACTTAGCGCCCTCCCCTTTATCCTAGTTTTCCGAACCGCCGCCAGGGATCGGATACGTCACCGTGAAGCAGGCGCCGCCGAGGGTGAAGGAGCGGGAGTAACTGATGGTGGCTCCGCAGCTTTCCAGGATGCTGCGGCAGATGGCCAGACCGAGGCCGGATCCGCCGTTCTTGGTGGTGAAGTTGGGAGTGAAGAGCCTGGAGCGGTTCTCTTCCGGCACGCCGGGGCCGCTGTCTTCCACTACAATATCGTAATAGCCGTCGCGGGTAGATTTGCGCAGCGCCAGCAGCACGCGGGCGTCGGGCAAGCCTTCCACTGCCTGCACGGCGTTGCCGAGGATGTTCACGAACACGCGGGTGAGCTGCGGCTTGGGGCCGGTGACCTTTGCGTCCGTCATGCCTATGTATTCGAACGAAACGTCGTCGCGGTTGTCGAACATCGACACCTCCTCCTGCAGCAGCTTGTCGAGGTCGAACTCGGTATGCTCCTCGGAGTACAGACGTGCGAAGGTGGAGAACTCGTTGGAGGTCTCCGTAAGGATGTCGATATGGTCGAGCAGCACCTGGCTAACCTCGTCGAACTTCTCCTGCCATGACGGATCGCCCTTCAGCTTCAGGCGTATCAGCCTCTGTATCTGGAGCTTCATGGGCGTGAGCGGGTTCTTGATCTCGTGCGCCACCTGCCTTGCCATGGCGCTCCACGCCTTGTCGCGCTCGGCCTGTGCCAGCTGCAGGCTGTTCTCCGACAGCTCGTCGACCATTCGGTTGTAGGCATCCACCAGGGAGGATATCTCGTCCTTGCGCTCGTAACGGATGTGCTGCATCGACCCGAGTCCCGCATGCCGCATGCTCAGGCCCACCATGCTCAGGGGGCGGAAGACCATGTCCAGGACTGTGGACTCGATGAACCTGGCAAGCAGGAACAGCAGCATGAACACCGTGAGGATGGACATGAAGTGCATCACGGCGTCGCGCTCGAAGTCATAGCCCATCTCTACGTACGGGGCGCAGAGGATCGCCACGGGACGGCCGTCGGAGCCTATCAGCGGCATGTACATATTATAATAGTGCCGCAGTCCCTTCCCCTGCTTGAGTATGCAGTAACGCTTGTTCTGCACCATTATGTAGTCCAGCGCCTCGGCCTCTATGCGGTAACCCAGGATGAGGTGGTCGAGCACCTCGGGGTTGGTACTCAGCACGATGCGTCCGTCGGTATTGTAAACGCTGATGTCGGAGCCGGTGTTGTCGCTGACCGAGCGGATGAGCGACGCGAAATCGGCGTTGCGCAGGATGTCGTCGTCGGGGAACTGGCGCAAGCCGTTCTGCGTGAGGAGCTGTATGGAGTTGATGCGGTCCGACATTATGGCCCGCTGGTTGGCCTCGTTGCGCCTGTACACGAAGAGCACGCTCACCGTGGCCATGATGACCAGCGACAGGATGAGCGAGACCATCAGGGTCCAGGAAATACGCGTGCGGAAGTACCCTGAATCCCGTTTTACGCCGCTCTTCCACGGCTTCTGCATCCACAGCAGCAGGTAGAACAACAGGGCGATGAGGAGGGCGGAGGTGATGTAGCCGAAGGTACGGCTCTGGCGGCGCGATATGATTACCGCCTCGTCGTCGGTGATGACGTTGACGAAGTGGACGTAACCGTCGCGGTTGTAACTGCGAACGACGTCAACGTACACCATCATCTTCATCCAGTCGTCCATGCGCGTGGAATAGGGATAGGTGCCCCGGAAGGTCCGGAGGTCGCTGCCCTGGTAGCGCGCGTAGGAATAGATCGGCGACATGACCGTACGGCCCGACGGCGACAGCGACAGGAGCCGCTCGTAGCCCTTGCCCGCGCTGATGTTCTTCTGCTCCACAGAAAGCAGCATCAGAACCATCGAATCCGTTGATACATAACGGAATACACCGTCGTATCGGGACGGGCCGTCGGTGGTGGGGCTGCACCTGAAGAGGGAGCCCTCGGCTATGGGGGTGCCGTCCCTGAGCACGGACGTGATCTGCTCCGACAGCTGTTCCTGGCCGGCGCCGCGAAGGATCTGCACGCTGATGTAGCAGTCCTGCGACGCGCTCAGGAGGTAGTTGTCCACGATGCGCCCGCGTATGAGCGCGTCGCTGCCTTCAAGCGATGCCAGGGCGCTCACCACCGGATCCTCTACGATGCGCTGCTCCACCCTCAGGAGCTGGAGTTCCAGGTTGATGTCCCTGTCCACCGCCAGCTTGCCGGCCCAGACCTCCATACGGTTCTGCTCCTTCTCGAAGCCGAGGAGGGAAGTGGCAGTTACGAGGTACACCGAAACGAGTATGGCGAGCAGGGCCCTCGCAGGTGCGGAGAACATGTCGAAATGCCTCCCGACAAGCCTGGAGCACAGCGGCTGCAGCATCTGCAGGAGCATGGGCACGGACGTGAGCATCGACAGTATCGACACATACACGAGAAGGGTGTACCACGACAGCCCGCCCAGCTTGTACAGCTCGAGGATGATATTGGAATTGAGGATGATGCTGCGGATGGTGAGGTGCGAATAAGCCAGGACGAGCACGAGCGCCGCGACGTCCAGGGCGCCCAGCAGCGACATGGCCCAGACTGAGCGTACGCGCCGCCAGAGGTCGCGCCTGACAAGATAGATGCAGACACCGCATACGAGTATGGCCAGGTTGACGAGCAGCACCGCTCCCAGGGAGAACAGGAAGCCGCCGCCGGCATAAAGCGTGGGCGAAAAGATCTGAACGTCAGCCTGCACGCTCCTGCCCCAGAAATACATGGCGCACAGGGCGGCCAGCGACGCGCCGCAGGAAATGAGAGCGCGCGGGAA
>JAFZLQ010000056.1 GCA_017551425.1 Bacteroidales bacterium
AGACGGCGGACGCCGGTTACCTGACCCGCCGCCTGGTGGACGTCTCCCACGACGTCATCATCACCGAGGAAGACTGCGGAACCCTCCGCGGCCTCATCGCCACCGCCATCAAGAACAAGGACGAGGTGGTCGAGTCCCTCGGAGAACGTATCTTGGGCCGTACTACGGTTCACGACATCTTCAACCCGCTCACCGGCGAGATCATCCTCCACGCAGGCGAGGAGATCCGCGAGAAGGACGCCGACCTCATCGACTCCCTCCCCATCGAGCAGGTGGAAATCCGTTCCGTTCTCACTTGCGAGAGCCGCAAGGGCGTGTGCGCCAAGTGCTACGGCCGCAACCTCGCCACCAGCCGTATGGTGGAGAAGGGCGAAGTCGTGGGCGTTATCGCAGCTCAGTCCATCGGTGAACCTGGTACGCAGCTTACGCTCCGTACCTTCCACGTCGGTGGTACCGCTTCCGGTGCAATGGTGGATTCCTTCATCGACTCCAAGTACAACGGCAAGCTTGTTTACGACGAGCTCCGTACCATCCAGAGGGTAGATGAGGTCACCGGAGAGACTCAGGAAGTGGTCGTGAGCCGTATGACCGAGCTCCGCATCATAGACGAGAACACCGGCATCACTTTCTCACAGTACGACATCCCTTACGGCTCCGTCATCTACAAGAAGGACGGCGAGAAGGTCAAGAAGGGCGACCGTATCTGCGAGTGGGATCCTTACAACGCTATCACCATCATCGAGTCCGCCGGTAAGGTGAAGTTCGAGACCATGGAAGAAGGCGTCACCTTCGCCAAGGAGGCCGCCGACGAGTTCTCCCTCAGCACCGACAAGGTCTTCATCGACTCCAAGGACAAGACCAAGTGTCCTACCTTGCTCATCGTCGACGACAAGGGCGACAGCATCCGTCAGTTCAACCTGCCGGTCGGCGCCCACGTCATGGCGGAGGACGGCAGCAAGGTCAGGGTCGGCGACATCCTCATCAAGATCCCCCGTGCAATCGGCAAGGCAAGCGATATTACCGGAGGTCTGCCCCGTGTTACCGAGCTCTTCGAGGCCCGCAACCCGAGCAACCCCGCACTCCTTTCCGAGATCAACGGCGAGGTGGTTATGGGCAAGGTCAAGCGTGGTAACCGCGAAATCACCATCCGCAACAAGAGCGGCGTGGAGAAGCATTACCTCGTACCTCTGACCAAGCAGATTCTGGTTCAGGAGAACGACTATGTGAGGGCCGGTTCGGCACTGTCCGACGGCGGCGTGTCCCCCAACGACATCCTCAACATCCTCGGTCCCGTGAAGGCTCAGGAATACATTGTCAATGAAGTCCAGGCGGTTTACCGTCTCCAGGGCGTGAAGATCAACGACAAGCATTTCGAGATCATCATCCGCCAGATGATGCGCAAGGTGGAAATCACAGATCCGGGCGACACCCAGTTCCTTAAGGAGGAGCTCGTGGACAAGTGGAAATTCATGGATGCCAACGACGCCATTTACGGCAAGTACATCGTAGAAGACCACGGCGATTCCGACCGCTTCACCGAGGGCGACATAATCAACGCCCGCGAGATGAAGAGCGAGAACGCATCCCTCGAGCGCCAGGGCGGCAAGCTCCTGGTTACCCGCAACGCACGTCCCGCAACTGCGCGTCTCGTGCTCCAGGGTATCACCCGCGCTGCCCTCAAGACCGACAGCTTCATGTCCGCCGCATCCTTCCAGGAGACCACCAAGGTACTCAGCGAAGCCGCAATCCGCGGCCGCGTGGACCATCTCGAAGGCCTCAAGGAGAATGTTATCTGCGGTCACCTCATTCCTGCCGGTACAGGTCTCAAGGAATACCAGGATCTCATCGTCACCAAGACCGACGAGCTTACCCGCAGCCTCAACGAGCTGTAGCAGGCCCTTTCGGTCATACTATAGGAAAGCCGGAACCCGCGTGGTCCCGGCTTTCTTTTTGTCCGAAAAAGTGCTATTTTTGTTAGCAAACCGCTTCCCTTATGAAGAAATTGTTGACGCTTTCTTTGCTCATCCTGCTGGCTGCGGCGGGATTGCAGGCAAAAGTGACGCTGCCGTCGGTGTTCGCCGACCATATGGTACTTCAGCAGCAGAAAGACGTGGCCTTCTGGGGCACCGCCGATGCCGGCCGCAAGGTCACTATAAGGCCTTCCTGGACCAAATATAAATATGTCACGGAGACGGAGTCGGACGGCTCCTGGTTCATCCTCATCCCCACTCCTGCGGCGGGAGGGCCCTACAGCATCACTTTCAGCGACGGCCGGGAGAAAACCGTGCTGAACGACGTCCTGCTGGGCGAGGTATGGTACTGCTCCGGCCAGTCCAATATGGAAATGACTCTGAAGGGCTACACCGGGCAGCCGGTGGAAGGCGCCACGGATGTGATTCTCTCCGCCAAGCCGTCGCTTCCCCTGAGAATCTGCAACGTCAAGCGCAGAGTCTCCGTTACGGAAGAAAAGGACTGCAGCTGCGAGTGGGCCCTGAATACGCCCGGGACCGTTTCTTCCACGAGCGCTGTCGCCTACTTCTTCGGTCTCAAGCTGCAGGAGGTGCTGGGCGTCCCGGTGGGGCTGGTGATTTCTGCCAAAAGCGGTTCGCCCATCGAGGCCTGGATGAACCGGGAGACCCTCAGCCGGGAATTCAAGGGCGAATTCGACTATGCCCATCTGGATACCGGAGTGCTGCCGTCCAGGAAGCCGCACCGTACGCCCTGCGTGCTGTACAACGGCCAGGTGGCCGGTCTGGTCCCGTTCACCTTCCGCGGTATGATATGGTATCAGGGCGAGAACAACGTGGGCAGGGCGGAACAGTATGTCCGTCTCCAGCAGTCCTTCGTACGTATGATGAGATACCTGTTCAAGTGTCCCGATGCGCCGTTCTACTATGTCCAGATTGCTCCGTACATCTATGCCACGGAGGCCCCTATGGCATCGGCCTATCTGCGCGAGGCCCAGGAAGCGGCGCTCTCCCTTATTCCCCGCAGCGGTATGGTGTGCACGCTGGACATTGCCGAGCGTGACGGCACTGTGCATCCTTGCAAGAAGAGGGAAGTGGGCAACCGTCTGGCATACCTTGCCCTGCAGGACGAATACGGCTACGACAGCATAGAGGCCAGGAGCCCAGCTTTCGTGTCTGCTGAATTCAAGGACGGGGCGGCGACGGTTACCCTGAGCCACAGTGAGGGCGGACTGGCTCCGCTGGACCGTGAGGTGGGCGGCTTCGAGCTGGCCGGAGAAGACAGGGTGTTTCACGGGGCGACTGCACGCATACAGCGCAATTCCACCATCCTGGTGAGTTCCCCCGAGGTTCCCGAGCCGGTTGCCGTGCGATACTGCTTCAGCAACTGGTGCGAGGGCTCGGTCTTCAATGTCTTCGGCATTCCGGCCTACCCCTTCAGGTCGGACCGGTGGTAAAAATAAGAAGGTGACTAATAAGTCTTAGGACTTGGAGGTCATCTTCTTTTTTGTGTCTTTCCGCCTCCGAGCGCAGGCTGCTCTCCTCCGGAAGCCTTCGCTTCGCTCATCCCTCCCACGGCGCTACGCTTGTGGGCCCCTCCCATTCACGTGGCCATGGGCGGCCACGGGCCCCGGAGGAGACAGCCTGTCGCTTCTTCTGCGGCGGAAGCAAAAAAATAAATAGCTATCCTTTTGAAATTCAATTGGATAGCTATTGCTTTTCTGATAAATAATTACTATCTTGTAGTTGCAAAAAAAGAATAGAAAACTATCAGTATCAAGCAATGGCAAAGGTAGTCTTTAAATCTTACAATCAAAACGATAATCTGCTTTTTCCGCCCTGTCTGGGTGACTTTATTGCAGAAAATGACCCTGTTCGCGTGCTGAACGCCATCGTAGACAATCTTGATATCAGCGGTATCGAGGACAGCTACGAAGGAGGAGGCGCCAGCAGCTACAATCCAAGGATGCTGGTGAAGGTCGTGTTCTACGCATACCTGCAGAACGTATACTCA
>JAFZLQ010000057.1 GCA_017551425.1 Bacteroidales bacterium
CTCTTGGAGAAGGTGCCCATAATGAGGTCTACCTTGTCTGTGAGGCCGAAGTGGCTGGCGGTACCGGAGCCGTTCTCTCCTATTACGCCGAGGCCGTGGGCGTCGTCTATCATCAGGGAGGCGTTATACTTCTCGCAGAGTTCCACCATACGGGGAACGGGGGCGATGTCTCCTTCCATCGAGTAGACGCCGTCTACCACTATGAGCTTGGGGGCGTTGCGGGGAGTGAGCCAGAGCTTCTTCTCCAGGTCTGCCATATCGTTGTGGCGGAACTTGCGTACCTCGCTGAAACTCAGGCGGCTGCCGTCGATGATGCAGGCGTGGTCGAGGGCGTCGAGGAAGAGGAATCCTCCCCTGAAGCCCAGACAGCTCACGACTCCGAGGTTGACCTGGAAGCCGGTGCTGTAGGTGACGGCCTCTTCCTTTCCCACGAACTTGGCGAGCTTGGCTTCAAGTTCCTCGTGGATGTCCAGCGTGCCGTTGAGGAAGCGGCTTCCGGAGCAGCTGGTGCCGTATTTCTTGACGGCGGCTGCGGCTGCCTCTTTGAGGCGGGGATCGTCTGAAAGGCCGAGATATGAATTGGAGCCGAACATAAGGACCTTCGAGCCGTCTGCCATTGTGACGAGCGGGTCCTGTCCGGATGAAATGGGTCTGTAGTAAGGATAAAGTCCCTGGGCTTTGACTTCATCTGCCAGGGTATATTTTGCACAAAGCTTGTTTAGCAGTCTGTCCATATAGGTTTTCGTACTTAATAAGTTACAAATATATATAAAATCCGTCAAATATTGTCCCGGACACCTTTTTTGTGCCGGAAGATGAAAAAAATTTTGGAGATATGAATTTTCGTTGTATATTTGCAGTCCCAAACGCGGAAATAGCTCAGTTGGTAGAGCGCAACCTTGCCAAGGTTGAGGTCGCGGGTCCGAATCCCGTTTTCCGCTCCATAAGTCCTGCGTTTCGGCGCGGGGCTTTGTTGTTTACAAGCGGTTTTATGAAAAAGATCCTGACCATACTGTCGGCCGTTGCCCTGCTCTGTTCCTGCGCAACCAGAATCGAGAATCCCACACACAGGAACCTTATCGGCACCTGGGACCTGGTGTCGGAGACCACGGTCTATAAAGACGGCTCCACAGTCACAAACGCCATCACCACAGGTGAATACCTTATCATCACGGAAGACAGGTTCACCGTCGTCAGGGGCAACGTCATATCCGAATATCCGTTTACATTCGAAAACCCCCGCCTTTACCTGGCAGGGGTCAATGTCTATAATCTTGAGTTTGTTTCACATACCGAGCTCAAGCTAAACCCGGCGGAACCTGTCCAAGACCCTGTTTCCAGGGTTACAATCAAGTACAGGATCCACTAGCGATATTCACCCATATCCACAGGCGGCAGCAGCGGCGGACAGAGTGTGACCGTCTTGTCCGGCGTGCCGGTTGCATCCAGCAGGGGAGACGTTCCGGACTTGACCACGTCGCGGATGGGGTCTGTGGCGTCGTCGAGGCTGTAGAACGATGCCAGGTTGAACGTTTCTCCTGCCATTTTCATTATGCGCTTGACGATCAGCATACGCTGCCACAGCGAGAAGTACTGGCGGTTGTCTATCATGCAGCTTATCTGCTCCGAACGCCAGCGGCCGAGGCAGTAACCGTCACCGCCCTGGAATATGCCTACGCGCTGCTCGTACTTTGACATATTTGCCGACGAAATGGAGATTGAACCGAAGAGCAGCTCGTCCAGGACCTCTTCCTGCCAGGGAACATTGTCGTAAGATGCAGAGAGGTTGAAGCTCATGGGCGAAGACCAGGAGTGGGTGGCTATTGTATTGCTCGTGGCCTGCGTCGACCCGTACCAGTATTCGTCTCCAAGGCGGCCGAAGCCGTGGCCGGCGTACTCGTGCAGCGCGATGCAGCGCCAGTTGTTCTGGTTGATGCCGAATTGTGCTATGATTTCTTCCGTCGTGAGCGTCTTGACCTCCGATGATGCTGATGTATTATCGACTGCAACCGTGCTTGGATGTGCCCAAGCCATATCTGCGCCGTCGTATGACATGGGAACCAGGGCTAGAGAGAACCCGGTCTGCCAGGTCCAGCAGATTCCGCCGTAGCGGGAATCGTTGATCAGCATCATAATGGGAACCTCCGAAATATCGAACGTGTTGTCGGCGGTCTCGGGACAGCGTGGACGGACGTAGTTGAAGACCTTGTTGTAGTCTGCCGTCAGGTCTGCGTAACTGGTTGCGCTCCAGCCTGCGCTGAAGAAGGTGTTGCGCTTGGTAACATATCCGCCGTTTCCGTCGGTAACGGAGGCGCCGGACTCTTCCGAAACCGTAGGCATAAGGTATACGTTGAAATAGTCCTTGTATGTCTTGTACGGCTCGGTATCGAAAATAAAGTCTATGGCCTGGCAGGCCCTCTCGCGGAATCTGTCTTGCTCGGAAGCCGTGAAAGCCTCGCCGAGTATTACCATACACGCAGGCCTTGAGCCTTTTGTGTGCGTCATATAGCGCTCGACACCGCCATAGAACTGATCGTTCAGCGTTATGGTGCCGAAATCGGTAATCCTTGAACGGTTGAGTGTAAGGGTTTTGCTTGAAGTCTTTGTGATGGTGCCGCCCGATTCGTCGAAGAAAGTCATCGTGAAGCCCTCGGTGGTGGCAGGTACCATCGCAAAATAATAATCCTGTCCTGCGGTAAAAGGCCCGTTGAGGGTTATAGAATTCTGGTGCCCGTTGTATTCGAACGGGGGCAGGTGGCCGTCAAGGTCGAACTGACACAATGCGGGACTGTATATGCAGTCGCCCGCAATTGTGGCATTGCAGTCGAACTGTATTCTGCTTACTTTGTTTGCGTTGCTGCCGCCGAGCTTGAATCGCAGCAGGGCGAATGCGTTCCTGAAATGAAGCTCGTCTGAAGAAGGGTCTTCTGAATATGCGGTGGCATAGTTTAGCCCGCTTTCCAGTCCTCCGGCAACGGCTTGCTGGACAATCGGTACGGGAAGCCTGAAATTGAGATCGGTGCCGTCGTACCAGACGACCAGATCATCCCCATTGATCCATTTGTCTGCCGGATACAATGCGTATACCTTCTGCGGATTGTAAACGGTCCACTTATTGCTGTAGAAGTCTGCCTCTTTGGCGCCACCGGTCGTCGTGGAAAAGACGTCGTTGGCAAAGCCGCCACCGTCGAACATGGTGACTACACGTATAGCGTCTCCGGCCTCCCAGAGCACGTCTGCGTGCGTGCCGGCGCCGTTCATGGAGAGGACGGTCTTGCTCGATTCGTCGTCGAAAGAGGCGCGGAAGACCTTTACAGTCCCTTCGGGAGCGATTGTTTGCGGGGTCTCGGGATTCTCCACCGAGCAGGCGGCAAGGACCGCTGCGGCCATTGCTGCAAGGATGAATGACTTTTTCATAGCTCGAATAGCGGAGAAATAAAATCGGGGTTGAAAGGGTCTACGTCGTAGCCCTCGTTGCTCTGCTGCAGGAAGCCGATGGAGGCTTCCATCGGTTCGTCGCAGAAGGCGGGGGATATATAGGTTTTCTTCATATCAGACTTCGGGGGCCGATTCGAATTCGTGCAGGAAGCGCATGTCGTTCTCGAAATAGTGGCGCAGGTCGTTTACGCGCCACTTGAGCATTGCGATTCGCTCCAGTCCCATGCCGAAGGCGAAACCGCTGTACTTCTTGGAATCTATGCCGCTGGCTTCCAGTACGTTGGGGTCTACCATGCCGCAGCCCAGAATTTCCAGCCAGCCGGTGCCTTTGCAGATGTTGCAGCCCTTGCCGTGGCAGATGTTGCAGCTGACGTCGACCTCTGCGGACGGTTCTGTAAAGGGGAAGTAACTGGGACGCATGCGGATGCTGGTCTCGGGGCCGAACATCTCGCGCGCAAAGAGGAGAATGGCCTGCTTGAGGTCGGCAAAGGTGACGTTCTCGTCGATATAAAGACCCTCTACCTGATGGAAGATGCAGTGGGCGCGGGCGCTGATAGCCTCGTTGCGGAAGACGCGGCCGGGGCAGATGACGCGGATGGGCACTGGCATTTTCTCCATTGTGCGCACCTGTACGCTGGACGTGTGGGTGCGGAGAAGCAGGGGATTGAGGTGTCCGGTAGACACGAAGAAGGTATCCTGCATATCGCGCGCAGGGTGGTTGGCCGGGAAGTTGAGTGCCTCGAACACATGGTAGTCGTCTTCTACCTCGGGCCCTTCCGCCACGTCGTAACCGAACTTGCGGAAGATGCTGACTATCTGCTCGCGGACGATGCTCACGGGGTGACGCGAACCGGTGGGCAGAGGGTCGCCGGGCATCGAGAGGTCTTGCCTGGGCGCGCTGCCGGAGTCTTCCGATGCGGCGCCGGCCTTGAGCTCCTCTATACGGGCCTGGGCCTTCTGCTTGAGCTCGTTGAGGACTTTGCCGAATTCTGCCTTCTGGGCTTTGTCTATGGTGCGGAACTCGTCGAACAGGGCGGTGATTTCTCCTTTCTTGCCGAGCAGGCGCACACGGGCCTCCTCAACCTCTTTCTGGGTTTTGCACTTGAGCTCGCCCAGCGAGGCGGCGATGCGTTCTATATCTTCTCTTTTCATATGCTGTTTCGCGTTCTTTTTGGCGGCGCGCTTGTCGCGGGCGCGTTTTTCCTTGCCGGCGCCGGATTTGAGATACTTATTCCACTGATCTTCGTTGAACACCTTGTGGAGGGAGTTGTAGACCTGCTCGGTCCATTTGTCCTGAATGTCGATGTAAATGTCTGAATTGGAGACTTTTGACTGAGCGAGGACCTTGTATTCCTCCTGCAGGGCGGTATAGTCGTGGGTGAAGATGCTGTCTACGTAGAAGATCTGCCAGTCTTCGAGGTCGAGCAGGGTGGTGAGCCGTTCAATCTGCTTCTCTATGGCCTCGTAGAATTCTTTCTCCCGCTCTTTTTCCGACTTTTGCTCCTGGGCAAAGCAGACCGCGCAGAGAAGGCACAGGGCCAAAATGGTGATAATCTTTTTCATATAGCCCCCAAAGTTAGCAAAAAAACAGTAAATTTGTACGTATGAGAGTTTATAGAGTCTTTTTGGCGCTTGCTGCCGTCGCAGCCGCGCTCAGCTTCAAGGCAGATGCCTGCACCAACATCATAGTAAGCCCCGGCGCCAGCGTCGACGGCTCCGCAATGGTTTCCTACGCGGCAGATTCCCACTGGCTCTTCGGCGAGCTTTACTTCCGCCCCGCCGCCAGATGGAAGGCCGGCGCCATGCTCCCCATCAAGGAGTGGGATTCCGCCAAGCCGCTTGGACAGATAGCCCAGGTCGCCAGCACATACCAGACGGTCGGCAACATGAACGTCCATCAGCTCATAATAGGAGAAACCACCTGGGGCGGCCGCGAGGAGCAGGTCGATACCAACGGTATAATGGACTATGGCTCACTTATTTACGTTGCACTCCAGCGGGCCCGTACCGCGCGCGAGGCAATTCAGGTCATAGTCGACCTTGCCAACGAATACGGTTACCCGTCGGAAGGGGAGAGCTTCAGTATCGCAGACCCCACCGAGGCCTGGGTAATGGACCTCGTGGGCAAAGGCTCCGACAACAAAGGCATCGTTTGGGTGGCCCGCCGCGTGCCGGACGGATACATCTGCGCCCACGCCAATCAGTGCCGTATCACCCGTTTCCCCTGGAACGACCCGGAGAACTGCCTTTACGCGCCCGACGTTGCAGACTTCGCACGCAGCAAGGGCTGGTATGAGGGCAGCGACGAGGACTTCAGCTTCCGCGACGCCTACAACCCGCTCGACTTCGGCGGTGCCCGCGGATGCGACGCCCGCGCCTGGGCGGCATTCAATATCCTGTGCGACGGCCTCTTCACCTTCGAGATTGCCGGAGCGGAGGTAATGCGCCCCGCAGACGAGTGGCTCGACTACGCTATGGGATACGACCTCACAGGCGAGATGCCCCTCTTTGTCAAGCCGTCCCGCAAGCTCAGCGTCAAAGACATAGCAGACGTGATGCGCGACCATTACGAGGGCACGCCCATGGATATGCGCGTCGACATCGGCGCCGGCGGCAACGCCTGCCCCTACAGGTGGCGTCCGATGAACTTCAAGGTAGACGGCAAAACGTACGTGAACGAGCGCGCCATCGCCACTCAGCAGACCGGCTTCTGGTTTGTCGGGCAGGCCCGCAGCTGGCTCCCCGACGAGATCGGCGCCCTTCTGTGGTTTGGCTGCGACGATGCCGCAACGTCCTACCTCACACCTATTTACGTCAATACCAAAAAGGTTCCCGAGTGCCTGCGTGAGGGCAACGGAGACCTGCTTCACTACAGCGCCACTTCCCAGTTCTGGATGTGCAACCGCGTCACCAACGCCTGCTACAGGATGTACGACGCTATGGAACCCGTGGTGCGTGCCGAGGTCGATTCATACGAGAACCATATGATGACCGAGGTCTCACAGTTCGACCAGCAGATGCTCAAAGTCTACGGCAAGGGCTCGCGCGGGGCCGTTCGCAAGCTCCTTAAGAAGCTCACCAAATTCAGCGTAGACAACGCCCAGAAGCAGTTCGCCAAGTGGGTCGAGCTGGAAGAAACGCTCACCGTAAAATTCATAGACGGCAACGTAAAGGCCCAGGCGGCAGACGGTTCGTTCCTGCACTCCAAGTATTCGGAGGGCATCCCCGACGGCCTCACCCAGCCAGGCTACACAGACCGCTGGAAAGCGGCCGTCGCCCGGGATAACGGCGAGATACTCCAGGTCAAATAAAAAAAACCACGGCGTTTTGCCGTGGCTTTTTTTTGACTCTGTGAGAAAACTCACACTTTGATCTCTACCTCAACACCGGAGGGCAGCTCGAGTTTCATCAGGGCGTCAACGGTCTTTGCGTTGCTTTCCTCGATGTCGAGAAGCCTGCGGTATGAATCGAGCTCAAACTGCTCGCGGGCCTTCTTGTTGACGAAGGTCGAGCGGTTGACGGTGAAGATCTTCTTGTTGGTGGGCAGAGGAATAGGACCATTCACTTTCGCGCCTGTGGATTTCACCGTGTCAACGATCTTGGCTGCCGACTTGTCGACGAGCATGTGATCGAAAGACTTGAGTTTAATTCTGATTTTCTGGCTCATATTGTTTGATTTTTTTGTGTTGCTAAATCTATTCGTCAATCGGGATGTAGCGGTAGCCGCTCTTCTCCACTATGTCTTTTGCCATAGGGGCGGGAACCGCCTCGTAGTGGTTGAAAGACATAGTGCTGGAAGCGCGTCCGGAAGACAGCGTGCGGAGCACGGTGACGTATCCGAACTGCTCTGCCAGGGGAACGAAGGCCTTGATTATGCGGACTCCGCCGGTGGTGGTGTCCATTGCGGTAATCTGGCCGCGGCGGCGGTTGAGGTCGCCGACAATTTCTCCCATATATTCCTCGGGTGTAACCACCTCAAGGTCCATAATGGGCTCGAGAAGGATGGGCTTGCATTTGCGGTAGGCGTTGCGGAACGCCATCCTGGCTGCAATCTCGAATGACAATTGATCAGAATCGACCGGATGATAAGAACCGTCCAGCAGGGTGACCTTGAGAGACTGTACCTCGTAGCCCGCAAGAACGCCGTTCAGCATTGCGGACTCGAAGCCCTTCTGTACGCTGGGTATGAACTCCTTGGGGACGTTGCCGCCCTTGACCTCGCTGATGAACTGAAGGCCGCTGACGCCCTCGTCCGCCGGACCTATCTCCACCAGGATATCCGCGAACTTGCCACGGCCGCCCGTCTGCTTCTTGAAGACCTCATGGTGCTGTACGCTTGCCGTGACGGCCTCTTTGTAGTTGACGTGGGGTGCGCCCTGGTTGATTTCTACGCCGAATTCGCGGCGCAGACGGTCCACGATGATATCGAGGTGAAGTTCGCCCATTCCGCTGATGACGGTCTGGCCGGTCTCGCTGTCGGACTTGACGGAGAACGTGGGGTCCTCCTCCGCGAGCTTGGACAGTGCGACTCCGAGCTTGTCGAGGTCGTTCTGGGTCTTGGGCTCTACGGCGATTCCGATGACGGGATCGGGGAAGGTCATGGACTCGAGGCTGTAGCGGTGATTCTCTGCACAGACGGTGTCGCCCGTGCGGAGATCCTTGAAGCCGACGGCTGCGCAGATGTCTCCGGCCTCCACGAAATCGATGGGATTCTGGTGGTTGGAGTGCATCTGGAACAGCCTCGACACCCTCTCTTTGCGGCCGCTGCGGGAATTCATCACGTAGCTGCCGGAATCGAGGTGGCCCGAGTATGCGCGGATGTAGGCGAGGCGGCCGACATACGGGTCCGTTGCAATCTTGAACACAAGACCGCAGAACGGAGCCGTGGGGTCGGGCTCGAGGGTGAGAGTCTTGTCGATGGCCATATTGGTAACCTCGGTCGCACCCACGTCGAGCGGGGAGGGGAGGTAACGCATTACGGCGTCGAGCAGGAACTGCACGCCCTTGTTCTTGAAGGAGGAACCGCAGCAGGCGGGAACAATCTTCATGGAGATGGTGCCCTTGCGCAGAGCGGCTATGATTTCCTCCTCGGTGATGGTTGCGGGGTCGTCGAAGAACTTCTCCATCAAGGCGTCGTCGCAGTCTGCGGCGGTCTCGACGAGTTTTTCTCTCCACTCCTCGACCTCGTCCTGCATATCTGCGGGCACGGGACCGTAGGAATAGTTGACAAGTTCTTCGCTGGAGTTGTAGTAGATGGCTTTGCGGGAGATGAGGTCTACGATACCTTCGAAGTTCTCTTCTGCCCCGATGGGGAGGCATACGGGAACTGCGTTGGCTCCGAGCTTTTTGTGTATGTCTTCGACGCAGGCGAGGAAGTCGGCTCCCACGCGGTCCATCTTATTGACGTACGCGAGCTTGGGAACGCCGTACTTGTCGGCCTGACGCCAGACCGTCTCGCTCTGTGGCTGCACGCGGCCCACCGCGCAGAATGTGGCGATGGTGCCGTCCAGCACGCGGAGCGAACGCTCTACCTCGACAGTGAAATCCACGTGACCCGGAGTGTCGATGAGGTTGATCTGATAGACGTTGGAATCATAGTGCCAGAATGCAGTGGTGGCAGCGGAAGTGATAGTGATACCCCTTTCCTGCTCCTGCACCATCCAGTCCATGGTTGCAGCGCCTTCGTGTACCTCGCCGATCTTGTGGGTCTTGCCGGTGTAGTAGAGGATACGCTCGGACGTAGTCGTCTTACCGGCATCGATGTGAGCCATGATGCCGATATTACGCGTGAATCTGAGATCTCTCTTGGCCATCCGGACGGAACTTGATTAAAAGCGGAAGTGGGCGAATGCCTTGTTGGCTTCTGCCATCCTGTGCATATCTTCCTTACGCTTGAAGGCGCCGCCTTCGTTGTTGTAAGCTGCGATGATTTCTGCACAGAGTTTTTCTGCCATGGAGCGGCCGGAACGCTTGCGGGCGAAGTTGATCATATTCTTCATCGAGACCGAAATCTTCCTTTCCGGGCGCATCTCCGTGGGTACCTGGAAGTTGGCACCACCGATACGGCGACTCTTAACCTCAATCTGAGGGGTCACGTTCTCGAGAGCCTTCCTCCAAATATCGAGAGGAGCCTTGTCAGAATCTTTCATCTTCTCGCCTACCAAATCAATGGCATCGTAAAAAATAGAATACGCGATACTCTTCTTCCCCTGCAACATAAGGTTGTTCACGAAACGGGTAACCATCGTGTCGTGGAACTTAGGATCAGGAAGTAGAATCCTCTTCTTAGGCTTTGACTTTCTCATTTTTGTAATGATTTTGTAACACGTCGCGGACTACTTCTTGGGCCTCTTGGCACCATAGAGAGAACGGGACTGGGTCCTACCCTCTACGCCAGCGGTATCCAAAGCGCCACGAAGGATGTGGTAACGTACACCCGGAAGGTCCTTCACACGGCCTCCGCGAACGAGCACGATGGAGTGCTCCTGGAGGTTGTGACCCTCGCCGGGGATGTAGGCATTGACCTCTTTGGCGTTCGTGAGACGTACACGGGCAACCTTACGCATTGCTGAGTTAGGTTTCTTAGGGGTGGTTGTGTAAACCCTAAGGCATACGCCACGCTTCTGAGGACAAGCATCCAACGCGCGAGACTTGCTCTTTACTTCGACAGACTCGCGTCCTTTGCGGACCAATTGTTGAATTGTGGGCATAAGTGTTTGTTAATAAATAAATTAAACGGTCCCCTTCTTTCGAAAGGGACCGCAAAGATACGAAAAAATTCTTAATTGGCAAGCGCTGCGAACTCAATATCGCGCGCGGCGCGCTCGGCGAGGGCCGGATCTGCGGCCTTTGCGGCCTCCAGAAGCTCCTTCGCCTCGGCGGTCTGGCCCTTGCGTGCGGCGATCACCGCCTTGATGTATTTGGACCTTGCGCAGTCGCAGCCGAGGGCGGCGAGGGCGGCGTCGAGGTCTCCCGCAAGGATGTTGGCCACGGCGGCGTTGGCGCCCTTGAGGCCTGCGGCGTCTTTCTGCGCCAGCTCATAGTCTCCGCGGATTATGTCCATGGCCACGCGGTTCTGGCGCGAGGCCTCGTTGTCGGCCTTCCAGAAGCACAGGTCGGCGGCCTGCCAGTCCGCATTGCGCATGGCAACGACTCCGGTGGCGTTGAGGGCGTCCGCATCGGGCTCCTTTATCTTGCTGAGATAGGCTCCGCCCAGCGAGGTGCGTCCTTCGTCGAGATAAAGCATGGCGAGGTTGTAGCGGGCTACATCGGAATTGAAGGTGTTGATGGCGTACTTGTAGAGCGTCTCCTTGCTCTCCACGGTCTGGGCGAGGGTGGCGAGATGCAGCACGCTCGGCTCGTCAAAACGGTCCAGGCCCTGCTCCTCGGCCCTTGCTATGAGCTCTTCATCGCTGTAGTTGCGCCATTCGGTGCTGGTGACCAGGCGGGCCTTGCGCAGCTCGGGGAACACCTTCTTGTTGATTTCCTGGTAGATCTGGGAGAGGTTCTTGATCTCGCTCTCGCGGACGGCCGGGTCGCTGTACATGGAGAGGACGCGGAGGATGAGGTCCTTGTCCTGGATGTTTGACTTTGCCACAGCCTCGCGGAAGCCTTCCCAGTCCTGGCCTGCGCTCTGCACCTCGACACCGGACAGCTCCAGGCCGCTGGAAACCTTGTCCCAGGCCTGCTCGGCGGTGCCGGCGCGCTTGTCGGAGAGCTTGTCGTTGTAGTCCTTGCCGCCTTCAGGAGAAGTGTAAGCCACTATCTTGGTGTCCTTTATGGTGGTGCGCTCGTCAGTCTGCAGGTACTCCAGGGAATTCTTGTAGTTGACCATGGAGTTGGTCTCGAACTGGTCTTTGTTCACTTTGTCCGACCCCACGTCGTAGAGGATGCGGCCCTCGGTGGTGCGCTCGAGCACGGGCTCGTAGCCGTCGGGCTTCACGGAATACACGCCGCCGAGCTTTGCAAGCTGGTATGTGGCGATGCAGCCGTCGGCCACCTTGATGGGCGCCACTTCATAGGTCTTGCCCTTGTGGCGGATGGTGGCGCGCAGCTCGAGGCGGGCCTTCTCGCAACCGGGAACGTATTTGTAGCTGAGGGGTTCGGTATAGGTGCCGCCCTTCCTGGAAACGGGCTTGTAATTGTCCTTGACCTTGTCTCCCTGGTACTGCAGGAGACGTCCGGTCTGCTCCCCGCCCTCATAAACCAGCACCGGAACCACGTCCATGGTGGCATTGGGATCGAAGTATCCCTTGGGGCAGGTGACGGTCACGGCGGCTTCTATCTTGCCGGCCTTGATCTCCAGGACCTCGGGGGTGCAGCTGATGGCGACGTCCTTTGCCATCTGCATCTGTTCGAGCCTCGACTTGGCGCAGGAGACCGTCATGAGAAGTAATGCCGCGAATGCGGCCAGGCTTGCAGTTCTTTTCATATTTATATACAAATGTTGTATGCCAGAAATGCAAAGATAAGTTTTTTTCATAACTTTGCACAGTCATGGACTCACAAGAGCTTCAAATACTCAAGAACCGCTACGATATCATCGGTGCGGACCCGGCGCTCACCCGGGCCCTGGACACCGCCGTCGCCATCGCCCCCACGGACCTGACCGTCCTCATTGAAGGCGAGAGCGGCACCGGAAAGGAGAATATCCCCAGAATCATACATCAGTACAGCCGCCGCAAGAACGGCAAATTCCTGGCCGTCAACTGCGGGGCCATCCCGGAAGGGACCATCAACGCAGAGCTCTTCGGGCACGAGAAAGGCGCCTTCACCGGGGCCGTGGGCGAGCGCAAGGGCTACTTCGAGGAGGCCGACGGCGGCACCCTCTTCCTGGACGAGATAGGCGAGCTGCCCAAGGAGACGCAGGCCATGCTGCTGCGCGTGCTCCAGAACGGGGAATTCCTGAAAGTCGGCTCCTCCAAGGTGGAGAAGACCGACGTGCGCATCATCTGCGCCACCAACGTCAACCTGTCGTACGCAGTCGCCACCGGCAAGTTCAGGCAGGACCTGTACTACCGTATCAACTCCATCCAGATAAAGATGCCGCCCCTGCGGGAGCGCAAGAGCGACATTTACCTGCTGTTCCGCAAGTTCTCCTCCGACTTCGCCCAGAAGTACGGCAGCTGCCGCGTCTCGCTCGACCTCGAGGCCATCTCGCTGCTGTCGGCGTACCGCTGGCCGGGCAACATCCGCCAGCTAAAGAACGTTGCGGAGACCATCACCGCCATCGAGAGCCGTCCTGCCCGCCAGGGAGCGGACAAGATAGAGCTCGGCGCCTCCGTAATCCGCAAATACCTGCCGGACGAGCAGGATTCGCTGCTGCCGGCGCAGGCCTCGTCGGAAGGCCCCCGCAGCCCGTTCTCAGACCAGGACAAGCAGATGATAGTCAAGGCGATACTCGATCTCAAGCAGGAGGTCGACGAGCTTCGGGCGCAGGTGAATTCCGGTGCCGCCCCGGCCGCCAGGCACGTCATCGAGCCGCATATCGACGAGCCCGAGGAGCAGTCGTTCGAAGAGGCTCCGGAGCCCCAGCACGAGGTGAGCATACGCCAGATGGGGGACGAGGCCATAGAGCGCGCGCTCGCCCGCCACGGCGGCAAGGTCGGCCCGGCCGCAAAGGAGCTCGGCATATCGGAGCGCACCATCTACCGCAAACTCGCAGAAAAGAAGAACAAAGGATGAAAAGGCTCGTTCCACTGCTGCTCGCCCTGGCGCTGACCTCCGGCTGCAAAATATCGTATTCGTTCTCCGGGACTTCCATCCAGGCGGACGTCAACACCATCACCATCAATTATATAGAGTACCGGGCGCCCCGCGTCAATCCGTCCCTCAGCAACGACCTCACCGAGGCCATCCGCAACCAGTTCCGCCGCATGACGCGCCTGGAGCAGGTCGATATGGACGGCGACATGGAGATCTCCGGCCAGATTACGGGGTACGAAGTCAGCACGGCGGCGGTCACCGCCAACGAAGTCGCGGCCCGCAACAAGCTGACCGTCACCGTAAAGATACAGTTCACAGACAAGAAGCACCACGAGGAAGACTTCGACAAGAGCTTCTCCGCATTCTCCGAATACGACTCAACCAACACCCTGGACGCAGTGGAAAACGACCTGTGCCAGGAAATCATAGAAAAACTTGTTGAAGACATCTTCAACGCCTCAGTCGCGCAATGGTAGGAAACGTGATGAACATACACCGCCTCAACCTGGAGGAGCTCATGGGCGTCATCGGCATCTATCCGTGGTACGCCGGAGCCCGCGTGGAACTGTGCGCCCGCATGGCCCGCGCCGGTTCCCTGAGCGACAGCCAGATTTCCCAGGCGGCGTTGTATGTCTGGTCCAGGCGCGTCCTGTCCGAGCTCGCCCGCAGGGCGGGAGACTACTCGGACGCCGAGGTGGGCAAGCTGCTGCAGGGTGCAGCCGGGCCTGCGGAGCAGCCCGCGGAAGAACCCAGGGAAGAGACGCCGCAGGAATTCGCAAGACGCATTTTCGTGGTCGGAGGGGATTATTTCACCACCTCCCAGTACAAGGCCGTGCGGCGCGACGACGACAACATCTTCTCTTCTTTCGCCTCGTCCGACAGGGAGGTTTCGCCGGAGGCTTTTTCCGAAGAAGGCTTCGATTTCTGCACCGAGACGCTCGCCCAAATCTATGCAGAACAGGGATATAACGAGCAGGCAAAGCAAATTTATTCCAAACTAAGTTTGCGATATCCGGAAAAAAGTGTTTACTTTGCAGCCCTTATTGAAAAATTAGACAAAAATTGATATGAACACCTTATTCACCATCTTGACCGTGCTCATCGTTCTCGCAGCGATCCTGCTCATCGCAGTCGTATTGCTCCAGAACGGAAAGGGCCAGGGAATGGCCAGCAACTTCGTCGCCGGCAACCAGACCTTCGGTGTCCGCCAGACCGCAGACATCCTTGAGAAGATCACCTGGGGCCTCGTGGGATTCATCATCGTAATCTCCATCGTGGCTTCCTTCACTACCGGAACTTCCGGCACCGGCATCGACGTGACCGACCGCCTCGAGAACGTCGCCACCGACGAGCAGCCCGCATTCCCCACCGCTCCCATCGAGCAGGAGGCACCCAGCACGGAGGTTCCCGCAGAGTAACGGCGCGAACCGCAGGCCCGCGCACCGCGGGCCTTTAAGCTTAACGGCCGAGCGATAAACGCCCGGCCGTTAAGCTTGCTATTACTCAAACCCCAGTTTCTTCAGGCCGGAGGCGAGGTCTTTGTTTTTCATGAAGAGGTTCCAGAGAAGGGCGGAGCGGTAGTTCTCTATCATGATGACGATGGGGCCCTGGTCGATGGCGAGGTAGCTCGTGGCGAACCAGTTCCGGTCCAGGCAGAAGGCGTCCTTGAAGCCGTAGTCGCCCCAGAGGCGGTCGCCGTACACATAGTAGAACTCACGCATGGCGGCGATGCTCTCGTCGGGCGTGTATGGCATGGAGGCCAGGGCGGCCGTGGGGGCTATGACCCCGAGGTCGTTGGACGGCGCCGATGCCGAATAACCGTCGGGGATGTCGCTGGCCGTGAGGCCCCAGCAGGCGGGACCGTAGCCGGCGTGCCCTCCGGGGTTGGAGACGCAGTAGTTGTAATTGTATCGGGCATGCGCGACGTTCATCGCCCAGTAATCGGCATACTTGTCCTTGAGACCGCGGGGATCGAGCCCGAGGAAGGAATAATGGGTGAAGAACAGCGGCCCCCGGTAGTCGTTCTTCATGCTGCCGTTCTGCGTCCAGCCCTTGTGGTAAACGCTCGCGGGAACGCTGTGGGTGGGCGATGAGGCCGCAAGAACGTACACTATGAGTGCCTCGTTCCAGCCCCGTATGGGCATGTTCATGTCCCAGTTGTAATCGGGCGACCAGTGCCAGTACAGCACGTCCTGCCCGTCCCGGGTGAACCAGTCCCATTCCACGGCCCGCCAGATGGCGTCTATGCCGCTGCGGATGTCGGCCTCGCCCGGAGAGTCGAAGTATTCGGCCACGGTGAGCAGTCCCTGGATGAGGAAGGCCGTCTCCACGAGGTCTGCGCCGTTGTCTTTCTGGCTGAAGGGCTGGGCCTTTCCGGTGGAGCCGTTGAGCCAGTGGGAGTACGCCCCGTGGAAGCGTTCGGCCTTGTTCTTCAGGAAGTTCACTATGGTGCGAAGGCGCTCTGCGGCCTGCTCGCGGGTAACGAATCCGCGTTCAACCGCAACGGGAAGCGTCATTATTCCGAATCCGGAGCCGCCGGAGGTGACGGTATCCCCGGAGCCGAAACGCTCACGCGCGAGCCCGCTGACGGGGTGCCCGTAGTCCCAGAAGTACCGGAAGGTCTGCTTCTGCACGAGCGTCAGCAGATCCTCGTCGGGAATGAGCTCGAACTTGAGCCCGTTGTCGTATGCGGTGGTGAAAGTGAACGAGAACGACGACTTAAGGTTCACGCCGAAGCATTCGCCTTCGGCAATGGAAAAACTGTATTTGGTGTACGACTGAAGCGTCTGGACGGGCTTCAGGAGCAGCACGGACGCATCTTTGTCCGACACGCTGGCCGTAAGGGCGCCGCCGGAGAAATCGACGGACGACAGCGACGCCTCGTCGGCCTTGACCTCCCGGGTGAAGCTAAGCTCGAAAACAGGAGTGAAGGAGACGTCGCCCATGGTGCCGGAAACGGGGAGTTTCCTGCCGTCTATGGATGCGCTCACCACCATGGCCTTGGGGAGCACGACGGGCGTGGGGTCGTCCGGCCCGGGTTCGGGCCCGGGAGGCGTGACCTCGTTGCAGGACAGCGTGGCCGCAAGCAGCGCGGCGGATAACAGAAGCATTCTCAACGTTTATTCCATTTCAAGGTTAATAGCAAGCTCCTCTTTGTACAGGGCGAGGATTTCGTCCTCCGAGAAAGCTTTGTCGAAGAGGCGGATTTCGTCTATGCTGCCGGCCCAGTAGTTCTGCCAGGTCTGGAAGGAGTCACCCTCTATGAAAGATGACCATCCGCCTACGTAGAAAGCGTCGGCGAACTCGGTGACGAGGTTGTTGAACGGAATGTACTGGCCGAAGGTGAGCTCCCTCACCGGCAGGCCGTTCAGGTACAGGTTCCCCACGCCTACGGTGTAATCGTAAGTTGCGGCAAACTGGCACCAGTCGCCGTATCTGGCGAATGCGGGGTCGCTCGCGTCGAGCCAGAAGTTCTGCTCGTTGCCGCCGGCGTCGTGGAACAGCAGGCGTCCGTTCACCTGCTGCCAGGGCTCGCCGGTCTCCTTGTCGGCGCCGTAGTTGTCGTAATAGATTATGAATGCGGGGAAATCATGGTGGTTGTTGCCGGAGCGGGCTCCGTTCAGGGAGACGATGCCTCCCTTGGGATATTCCTCGCTGGCCTTTATCCAGGCCGTGAACGTTATGCTTTCAAGCTTGGTGAACAGGGAACCGGCGGCCACGTCGAACTTGGTGTAGGCCGTGTTGGAGTTGACGCCGCTTTGGTTGGTCCAGCCCTTTTCTATGAATCCGCCGGCGATGAAAGCGTCCCCCGCAGTTTCGGCAAAGGTCACGCCTTCGCCCTTTTCTATGAGGTTGTCGTTATCGAAGGAGATGTACAGCACGAGGTTCTCGGCACAGGTCTTTACCTCGGGCCTCTGGTATTCCACCGGCTGCTCGGGATCGTCGGGGTCGTCCGTGGTCGCGTTGCCGGAAGGCCTGTCCGGATAGCTTGGCTTACAGCTGAATCCCAGCAGGATAAGGGACGTGAATGCTGCGATCAGAGATATTCTTTTCATGATGTTTGATTCTAATACGTGTAACCCGGGGTCTGGGGGAGATTGGGATTGAGCTGGCGCTGGTCCGCCGGTATGGGGAAGAGCTCGTTCTTGCCCGTGGTGAAGCCGAGAGGGCCGAGCACGCTGGCGGCCCTGCCCCAGCGCACGAGGTCGAAGAAGCGGTTTTCCTCCAGGGCCAGTTCGGCGCGGCGCTCGTCGTAGATGTTGTCGAGGGTGGCTTCGGTGGCCTTGAGGCCGGCGCGGGCGCGCACCTCGTTCAGCGCCGATTCCGCGGTATAGCCGGACTTGGTGCGGACGGCAGCGCCCTTGGCCATCGCCTCGGCGAAGATAAGCAGCACGTCGGCGTAGCGGATAAGCCGCATGTTGTGGTCGAGGCCGTAGGAATTGAAGCTGCGGGTGCAGTATTTGGACGGCACGTAAACCTTGCCGTTGTAATAGCGGTTGGGGCATTTCGCCGATATCTCGTCACCCTCGGGAGTGGTCTTGCCGCGCTCCAGGAGCGTTACGCTCTTGCGGATGGTGTCGCCGCGTTTGGTCAGGAAGGACACCAGGCTCTGGCTGGGGACCTTGTAGCCCCATCCCTGGAACGTGCCGGGGTTGTTGCGCGGCCCCTGGATGAAGCCGTAGTAGCAGATGGGCATGCCGCCGGTCACCTGGCCGAGGTCGGAGCTCTGTATCTCCATGAGGGATTCAGGGCCGTTCTCGTGCTCCACGCTGAAGGCGTCGCGGAAGTGGGGCATGAGGGAGAACCGGCCCGATGCGATGATGGTGTCGGCCTGCGCCGCAGCCTCCCTCCAGTCGCGGTTGTACAGCGCCACCTTGGATTTGAGCGCCCTGGCGGTATAGCTCGTGTAGCGGCCCTGGAGATCGGAATAGGAGTCCGGCAGGCTGGCTATGGCGGCGTCGAGGTCGCTGTAGAGGAACTTGTAGATATCGGCGACGGAGCTGACTTTCATGGTGGCGAGCTCGCCGGCGTCCATGGTGTGGTCGATAAGGGGGATCTGGCCGAACATGCGCACGAGGTTGAAGTAAGCCCAGGCGCGTATGACCCTGGCCTCTCCGCGGCATTCCTCCACCTGTCTCAGGGCGCCTTCGTCCTTGATGGCGGCCTTGAACTTGTCCATGGATTCATAGGCATGGTTGGCCGCGGACACCACGTTGTAGAAATAGCTCCAGACGTAGCCGATGTGGTCGTTGGTGGGTCCGTAGGTGAAGTTGTCGAACTCCCCGACCTCGGGGCCGTCGCTCTCGCTGCTGCCCTTGTCGGCGTCGTCGGACGCCACCTCGAGTACGGCTATGTAATTCTGCGCCTCGCCCTCGGCCAGTCTCATGCTGGCATACGCCGCGCTAACCGGCAGGAAGATGTTGTCGGGCTTGGAATAGTCCATGCCGGTGGTGGGCATGGTGGCCTCCATGCGGATGTCCAGGAAATCGGAACAGGATGCCGCCGCGAGGGCCGCCACTATGGCAATAAATATGTATTTAGCTTTCATTTTCCTATAGATTCAAGTTGACGCCTGCGGTGTATATTGCCTGCATGGGATAGACCGAGGAATTGTCGATGCCCGTTTCGATGGGGGAACCGCCGATTTCCGTGGTGAATCCGTTGTAAGAGAAGAGCGACAGGGGGCGCTGGGCGGATACGTAAATCCTGAGCCGGCCGCCGCCGAAGACGTTCCTGAAGGTATAGCCCAGCTGGGCGTTCTGGATGCGGAACATGGAACCGTCTTCGATCCAGAAACTGTTGGCCTGGGCCATGAGGCTGGAGGTGAGCACCTTGGGTGACGGATAGGTGTCTGACGGAAGGTCCTTGCTCCAGGCGTTGTAGTAGAAGTCGTAGTCGTAGTTGGCCTCCGGGAACACCTTCTTGTTGAGGCGCTTGGCGTTGAAGATCTTGTTGCCGATGTTGGCGTTCATCACCACGGAGAAGTCGAAGCCCTTCCACTCGAAGCCGAGGTTGAAGCCCAGCATGAGCCAGGGCAGGGGAGAGCCGAGGTAGGTGCGGTCGGCCTCGGTGATCTTGCCGTCCGGCCCGCCGTCTTCGGCTCCGGCTATATCGCGGTAGCGGAAGTATCCGGCGCCGGTGTCCGACTGTGTGGGAACGCCCTCGGCCGTAGCTTCCTTCTTGCTTTGGAAGACGCCTTCGACCTCATAGCCCCAGAAGGCGCCGATGGGGTATCCCACCTGGGTGAGGGTGGAGAACACGCCGCCGACCTTGCCTCCGGGGATGTTGTCGCGCCCCTCGAGTGCAAGCACCTCGTTGTGGTTGAAGGTTGCGTTCATGCCCGCGTTGTAGCGGAAGTCGGAGCCAATCCTGTCGGCCCACTTGACGGAGAACTCCACGCCGGTGTTCAGCACCTGGCCGTTGTTGGCGAGGAGGGTTGCAACTCCGCCGCCGGTGGCTATGGGAGCATGGAACACCACCCTGTCGGTCACGCGCCTGTACCAGTCGATTTCACCGCTCAGGCGGCTGTCGAACATGGCGAAGTCGGCGCCGGCGTTGGTCTCGGTCACCACTTCCCACTTGAGGTAGTTCTGGAATACGGTCTGGGCGCCGATGCCGTCAACCAGCGTGTCGCCGAACACCGCCGACGAATCCACGCCGCTCACGCCGGTTATGTTGATGTCGTTGGCGGGCACGTTGTCGTTGCCCAGCATACCCCAGCTGGCGCGCAGCTTAAGGAAGTCAAGGAAGCCCACGCCCTTCATGAACGGCTCGTCGGAGATGTTCCAGCCGAGTCCCACGGAGGGGAAGAATCCCCATTTGTCCTGGTACTTGGAGCTTCCGTCGGCGCGGAACGTGACCGTCGCCAGGTACTTCTCCATGTAATTGTATGTGCCTCGGGCGAAGAAGGACAGGCCGTTGTAGCGGGAGGCTCCGTCCGTGGCCGTCTGGTTCTTGTACGAACCGTTCACGAGGTAGCGGGACTGCAGGTCGAAGTCGGGCACGCTGTGTGCCGATCCCGTGAGCCAGGCGTTGTACTGCATGCGGGTCGATTGGCCCAGCATGGCGGAGAAGGCATGCGCCCCGGCCCTGTCGGAATACGTGAGGGTATTGTCCAGGATGTGGTACATGCCGTAGGTGTATGTCTTGTTGAGGTTGGAGACCGACGTGCCCTGGGCGCCGCCTACGTAATACTCGGGCGTGTAGTTCTGCTGGTCGGCAAAGGTGAAGTCGAGGTTGTAGGCGGTCTTGAACTTGAGTTTCTCCGGGACGATGCTCGCCTCGGCATATGCCGAGAACACAGTCTTGATGCCGTCGTCCGTGTTGCGGGAATAGTATGCCGCCGCAGCCGGGTTGCCGTATGCCGTGGCGAAGCCGTAACGCTGCGGCGAGTCGAAGGGCTCGGGATAGGCGTCGGCGTTGTCCTCGCTGTAAACGCCATAGACTGGCGGATTCACGAAGGCCTGGTAATAAACGCTGGAGTTGGGATTGTTCTTCATGTAGCGGGACACCACGGTGTTGAATCCCACCTTGAGCCAGGAGGTCATGGTCTGGTCCAGCCTTGCGCGGAAGTTCAGGCGGTTGTAGTCGTTTGTGCAGTAGTTCATGATGCCGTCCTGGTAGTAGTAGCTCAGACCTATCGAATAGTTGGTCTTGTCCGTGCCGCCGCTGAGGTCCAGGGAATGGGAATGCATGAACGCGTTGCGCACGAGCGTTTCGTACCAGTCTGTGCTCTCCCCGCTGAAGAGGGAAGTGTCGAAGACGGTGTCGAACGGATTGTCTGGATTGGCCATGTCGTACATCTCCATGTACTGCTTTGCGTTGGCCATGTGCATGATGTTGGTGGGCACCTGCAGGCCGGCGTATCCGTCGTAAGCCACCCGCACGCGTCCGGTCTCGCCCTTCCTGGTGGTGACGAGGATGACACCGTTGGCCGCACGCACGCCGTAGATAGCGGCGGCGGAAGCGTCCTTCAGTACGGTGAGTGACTCGATGTCGCTGGCGGAAAGGAAGTCGATGTTGTCCATGAAGGCGCCGTCAACGATGTAGAGCGGATTGGCGTAGTCGCCGATGGAGCCAACGCCGCGGATCTTCACGGCAGGGCCTGCGCCAGGGGCGCCGCTCTGGGTTATCTGTACGCCGCTGACCATGCCCTGCAGTGCGCTCATGGGGTTGGCGGCCGTCTGTTTGGCAAGCTCGTCACCCTTTACGTTGACTATGGGGGCGGTGAGGTCTTTGGCTTTCTGGGTGCCGTAGCCCACGACCACCACCTCTTCCAGGAAGTTCTGGTCTTCGCCGAGGGTGATGACGGCCGGTATGGCGGAAGCCTTGAAAGTCTGGGTGGCGTAGCCCATGCAGCTGATTTCGACGCTGGCGTCCGGGCCGGATACGTACAGCACGAAATCGCCGTCCAGGCCGGTGGAAGTGCCGTTTGTGGTGCCCGTCTCCAGGACCGTGGCCCCGATTACCGGACCCAGCTCATCCTGGATTACGCCCTTCACCTGATACGCCTGGCCGTAAGCGAGCGTGGCGATCAGGGAAAGAAAGATGATTGGCAGTAGTTTTTTCATTATGCGGTTGTTGGTTATTCTCTCTTTTACGCCAGTCCCGGCTTGCAGGGCTTGCCAATGGACTCGCGGTAGTGGAAGTACAGCTCCTCCGTGGCGAGCGCCATCTTGGTTACGGAGCAGCCGGGGACCTTGGGATAGGTGTACCAGGTGTCCGTAAGGGTGTTCAGATCCACGCAGTCGCCCCACTTCCCCAGGTAATTGTATTCTATGTGCACCGAGTAGGCGGACGGAACGGGGATTTCCATCCTGTACTCCTTTCCAAGCAGGTCTTTAACGCTCACGCGGAAGCCGTTCATGTCGTGCACCATGGTGCCTTTCCCCAGGGGGATGAAGCGCTTGGAGTTGGGCAGCGAGCGCACTTCTACGGGGAGCTCTCCGGTACTGTATTTGCAGGCATCCACCTCGGCGCGCACCTGCGCCCTTTCCCATTCGTACCAGTCGGGCACGTGGGAGAATTCGGTTTCGCCCTCGAGTGCGCTCAGCACCCCGTTCGGCGCCATGGTCCAGCGCTTGCCGCAGTGTTTGCAGAACAACTCGTTGCCGCTTGAGCCCATTTCGTATTCGGTGCCGCAGTGGGGACACTGGTACAGCACCCTGTCCAGTCCTTCCGCGCGCTTTTCGTAATGCATCTCCAGGCCATTGTCCCTCAGCCAGGCGAAATCGTCGTACTGGAAGGCCTTCACGAGCTCCTCGTTTACGTCGTCGGCGCTCATGCCGGCGAGCTGCTCCGGGGTGAACAGCAGCTTGAAATCGGCCTCGGTGGGCTTGATCCCGCGGGGGGCCAGGTTCCAGAAGGGGGAGTTCACGTGATGCCCGTGGCAGATGAAGGTGGCCACAGGCACCTTGAGCATCTTGCAGAGCTTGCCAAGGGCCTCCGGGAGCACCGCCGTGGTGCCGCAGAGCGAGTAGCGGGCCTCCGGATATATTACGGCGATGTCTCCGTTCTCCACCACCCTGGCGAGCTGGCGGATGAGCGTGACGTCCGAGGTGAATTTGCGCTTGCAGATGCAGCCTACGTTGCGCAGCAGCCATTCGCGCCCGATGAAGCCGTCTATGGCCACCACGTAGTTGGCGCGGCGGGGGTATATAGCTTTGGTAAGGACCTTGAAGTCCATGAAAGCGTTGTGGTTGCTCAGAAGCAGGAACGGGGGCTTGAGGTCTTTGGTGCCTTCGTAATGAATGACGGTCTTGTGGGAAAGCACGTCGGGAAGGCTCAGGAGGTAAGTAAGAGGCCTCAGAAACCATCTTGTGCGCACGGGAGGACGCGCCATATCGAATCGCTCGACTAAGTCACTCATAAGCGGGAATTTTCCCGAAAGATACGATAATTTTATTAACTTTGCGCTCGTTATGACTCTATTGCTGGTATTCTTGCTGGGCGCAATGCTCATTTCTTTCCTCTGCTCCGTGCTGGAGGCGAGCCTTATGAGCACCCCCATCTCATATATAACGATGCGCGAGGAAGAAGGCTCCAAGGCGGCCACCCTCCTCAAGGGTTTCAAGACGGATCCGTCCAAGGCCCTGGCCGCCATCCTGTCCCTCAACACAATAGCCAACACCGTGGGCGCCGCCGGCGTGGGCAAGCAGGCCACCGAGGTCTTCGGCTCCGCATGGTTCGGGCTCGTGAGCGCCATCGTCACCGTCCTCATCCTCGTCTTCTCGGAAATAATCCCCAAGAATATCGGCAGCACCCGCTGGCGCAAGCTCACCGGCTTCACCGCATACACCATCAAGGGGCTCATCTACTGCCTCTACCCCATCGTCGTTGCCGTCGTATGGCTCCAGAAGCTCATCACCCCCAAAGACTCGGATACCACTGTCTCCCGCGAGGAAGTCAGCGCGCTGGCAGACGTGGCGGAGGAATCCGGAGAACTGGACGAAGACGAGAACGAAGTCATCCAGAACATAATCTCCCTGGACGAGATAACCGCCACCGACGCCATGACGCCCCGCGTGGTGGCCGCCATCGCCCCCGAGTCCATGCCACTCAAGCGCTTCTACAAAGACAAGCGCTACCTGCACCACAGCCGCATCCCGGTGTATGCAGACAACGACGAATACATCACCGGCTACATCCTGCGCATGGAGGCCCTCCAGCTCATAGCGGAAGACAAGGACGACGTCACCCTCGGGGACATCCGCCGCGACATAGCCTCCTTCCCGGAAGACACCTCGCTGGACATAATCTGGGACGAGATGATTTCCAAGGACGAGCAGATCAGCGTAATCATAGACGAATACGGCTCCTTCCAGGGCATCCTCACGCTCGAAGACGTCATAGAGACCATACTCGGCAACGAGATAGTGGACGAAAGGGACGAAGTGCGCGACATGCAGGAGCTCGCAATGGAACGCTGGCGCAAGCGCACCGCCGCAACCCGCAAGAAATAACCCGTACCACATAATGAAACACACACCCGCCGCGCTTCTGCTCCTTGCAGCAGTGGCATGCACAACCCCCGCAACCAAACAGGTAAAGTCTTATCCAATAGTTGATTCGCTCCTCAAGGTGATGACGCTCGAAGAGAAGGTCGGCCAGACCGTGCTCCTCACCTCCGACTGGACCGTCACCGGCCCCTCGATGCGTGAGGGCTACCTGGAGGACATCCGTTCCGGCCGCTGCGGCAACGTATTCAACGCCTTCACCGCGGAATACACCCGCCAGATGCAGGAGATTGCCGTCAACGAGACCCGCCTCGGCATACCCCTGCTCTTCGGATACGACGTCATACACGGCTTCCGCACCATCTTCCCCATCAACCTGGGCATGAGCTGCAGCTGGGACATCCCGGCGATAGAGAACAGCGCCAGGATCGCGGCGCGAGAGGCCGCCGCCTCCGGCCTGCACTGGACCTACTCTCCCATGTGCGACATCTGCGTGGAACCGCGCTGGGGCCGCATTTCCGAGGGCGCCGGAGAAGACCCCTACCTGGGCAGCCTGATCTCCGCCGCGCTCACCCGCGGCTACCAGGGGGACGACCTGGGCGACGTGGGCACAGTGCTCGCCTGCGTCAAGCATTACGCCGCATACGGCGCACCCCAGGCGGGACGCGACTACAACACCGTGGATATGTCGGAACGCTGGCTGAGGGAGTTCTACCTCCCGCCGTACAAGGCCGCAGTCGATGCCGGCGCACTCAGCGTAATGGCGTCTTTCAACGAGCTTGACGGCGTTCCTTCAACCGCCAACCCCCACCTGCTGCAGGACATCCTGCGCGATGAATGGGGCTTCCGCGGATTCGTGGTGTCCGACTACACCGGCATCAACGAAATGGTGATGCACGGGTATGCCGAGGACGTGGAGGATGCCGGACGCCTCGCCATGAACGCCGGGCTCGACATGGACATGCAGGGAGCATCCTACATGGACTACATGGTTGGCCTGGTGCGCAGCGGGAAGGTGCGTTCCAGCACGCTTGACGCCGCCGTCCGCAGGATACTCAACGTCAAGGCCGAACTCGGACTCTTCGAAGATCCTTTCCGGTACTGCTCGCCCGAACGCGAGGCCGCCGAAACCCTTACGGAAGAGAACAAGGCCGCCGCCCGCAAGGTGGCTTCCGAATCGATGGTCCTCCTCAAGAACGACGGCGTACTGCCGCTGCAGAAGGGCAAGCGCACTGCCGTAATCGGCGCCCTGGCAGCGTCCAGGGACGATCTGCTCGGCTCATGGAGGGGCGCAGGCCAGGTTGACGCCGTGCCCGCCAGCATACTCGACGCCATTGCGGAAGTGGCCCCGGTGGTCTATGCGGAGGGCGCGAAGGAAACTGGTGACGACCGCAGCGGATTCGGCGCCGCAATAGCCGCCGCACGCAAGGCGGACCAGGTGGTCCTCGTCATCGGCGAGAACTGCAACTGGACGGGAGAGGCCGCAAGCCGCTCCAGCATCAACATCCCCGGCGTACAGTCGGAGCTGCTGGAGAAGCTCGCCGCCACCGGCAAACCCATCGCCGTGGTGCTTCTTAACGGACGTCCGCTGGACCTCAGCGCCGAGTCGGAGACGGCCGCCGCCATCCTTGAGGCCTGGTATCCCGGCACCATGGGCGGATATGCCGTAGCCGACGTGCTGTTCGGGGATTTCAACCCCTGCGGCAGGCTCAGCGTCACCTTCCCCCGCAACCTCGGGCAGGTGCCGATCTATCACTACGCCAAGAACACCGGACGCCCGTACATCCATCCGGAGGCCAAATACGAATCCCGCTACCTCGACGTCCCCAACGAACCCCAGTACGCGTTCGGATACGGTCTGAGCTATACAAGCTTCGAGTATTCGGACATCAGCCTCAGCGCCGGCGGATTCTCCGGCAAGGGCTCGCTGCAGGCAAGCGTGACCGTACGCAACACCGGTTCCCGCGAAGGCACCGAGACCGTCCAGCTCTATATCCGCGACCTCGTCGGCAGCGTAACGCGTCCCGTGCGCCAGCTCAAGGGCTTCGAGCGCGTCACCCTCGCCCCCGGCGAGTCCAGGGAGGTCAGCTTCACCATCGATGCGGAAACCCTTTCCTTCTACCGTCAGGACATGACCTGGGGCCCCGAGAGCGGAGACTTCGTCCTCTTCATCGGAGGCTCGTCGGACAACACAAAGGAGGCGGGCTTCAACTATACAATCTGATTTGAAATGAATCTCGAACTGAGCAACAAACCCCTGCCGGTACTCCTGCTCACCGGCTATCTCGGGAGCGGCAAGACCACTCTCCTCAACCGCGTGCTCAACAACCGCCGCGGGATCAAGTTTGCAGTGATAGTCAACGACTTGGGCGAGGTCAACATAGATGCCGACCTCATCGAGAAAGGCGGTGTGGTAGGCAGTACCGACGACAGCCTCGTCGCACTCCAGAACGGCTGCATCTGTTGCACCCTCAAGATGGACCTCGTGGCCCAGCTGGACGAGCTCGCAAAGGCCCGCCGCTTCGACTACATAGTCATTGAGGCCAGCGGTATCTGCGAGCCCGGCCCCATCGCCCAGACCATCTGTTCATGCCCCCAGCTCGCACCTCCGCCGTACCCCGGCGCCAGCATTCCGGTACTCGACTGCATCGTAACGGTGGTTGATGCCCTGCGCATGCGTGACGAGTTCGCCTGCGGCAGCGCCCTGGAGCGCAAGGACCTCGACGACGAAGACCTCGAGCGCCTCGTCATCGAACAGATAGAATTCTGCAACCTGGTCCTGCTCAACAAGGCCTCGGAGGTCACTCCGGAGGAGCTCGGGCGCGTACGCAGCATCATACGCGCCATTCAGCCCAAGGCCGAGATAATCAGCTGCGACTGGTGCGACGTGCCCCTGGAGAAGCTGCTGGACACGGGGCTGTTCAACTTCGACGCGGTGGCCACATCCGCCGCCTGGATCTCTGAAATAGAGGGGGAGGAGCATGACGACGACGATGACGATGAGCACGGGCACGAAGGCCACGGGCACCATCATCACCATCATCACGACGACGAGGGGGAGGCCGAGGAATACGGTATCAAGACCTATGTCTATACCGCCCGTCCGCCGCTGGATATCAACAAGTTCGATGCGATGGTGGCCCGCCGCTGGCCAAAGGAGATAATCCGCGCAAAGGGCCTCTGCTACTTCAACCACGACATCGACAAGTGCTTCCTCTTCGAGCAGGCCGGCTCCCAGAAGACCGTCCGCGACGCTGGCCGGTGGTTTGCAGCAATGCCGGCGGACGAGCTGTCGGATATGATGGAGCGCGACGCAAAGCTCCGCCGCGACTGGGATCCCGTTTACGGAGACCGCATGAACAAGATCGTGTTCATAGGCCAGCACCTGGACACAGACACCCTGGAATCGCTGATGGACAGCTGCCTGGAGGATTAGATTCTTCACTTCGTTCAGAATGACAGAGAGAAGCAGGTAGAACGTTGTTCGCTGTCATTCTGAGGAGGGCGAAGCCCGACGAAGAATCTGCAAGTGATACTTAAAACCAAGAATATGAAGAAGTTACTGTTTGTTTTAGCTCTGGTTCTTCTCGGCTCGGTTGCCGCGAAGGCACAGACCGTCTATTCCGTCAACTGGAAGTCGGACGCCGACGTGAAAGTCTATGTCACCAACACCAAGTCCGACGCCGACGTGGTCGTGTACAAGTGCTCCTACAAGAGCGACGCAGACGCCAACAAAGGCCTCTGGTACTTCGTGAACAACAAGTCCGACGCCAAGAAGAAAATCTACTTCGTTGACTGGAAATCCGATGCCGACATCGTGGTTTACTACACCAACACCAAGTCCGACGCCGGCTGGCGTAACCGGAGCAAGATGTACAAGATGCAGTAAAGCCGGATGGGAGCGAGGGGGCGGATACTGCTGCTGGCGTTCGCGCTGATTGCGGCGGCCTGCGGGCACGACGAGATAGTCGAGGCCCCGGACCGTCTCAAGTCGGTCACCGTCATCGGCGCCTCCGTCACCCTTCCCATGGGCGGCACCGCCGACCTGCCCTTCCGAGTGCGCGACGAGGGCTTCGAATTCAACATCGACGTCTCTTCCCCCGATTGCCAGGTGCGCCTTCAGAGCAGCAGCGGCCGGGAGCCGCAGAATTTCAAGCTCACCGGCGTTACCAAGGGCGTGGAACCCGGAATCTACCTTGCGTCGCTGCAGGACAACGGCGTTGGGGACGATTATATCGAGGACGTCTGCATCGTCATAGTCCAGCGCAGCGAGTCCGGCAACGAGTCCTTCGTGAGCTCGGGCGCCGTCGAGGTGCGCAGCGAGACCACCGGCTACAGCGTAATAGTCAAGACGGGCCTCCCGGTTGTTTACATCAACACGGAGAACGGCCGTCCGGTGAATTCCAAGACGACGGAGGTGCCTGCTTCGCTGCAGATCAAGGGCAACAGCGCCTATCAGGGCCAGCCGCTGGTCAAATGCAGCATACGCGGCCGCGGCAACACCACCTGGACATGGCCCAAGAAACCGTATCTGGTGAAGCTGGAGGAGAAGACCTCGCTGCTGGGAATGCCTGCGCACAAGCGCTGGGTGCTGCTTGCCAACTTCATGGACCGTACGCTTATGCGCAACCTGGTGTCCATGAAAGTGGCTTCGCTCACCTCGCTCGAATGGACGCCCCGCTGCGTGCCGGTGGAGGTGGTGCTGAACGACAGCCACATCGGCAGCTATCTGCTTATCGAGCAGGTGCGGGTCGATGAGAACCGCGTCAACATCTCCAAGGAGAACGGCTACCTGCTGGAACTCGACTTCCACTACGACAACAAGGTGCAGTGGACCGACCCCCACGGCTCATGCTGGGGCAGGAGCGGCGGCATCCCCTTCGGCGTAAAGTACCCCGACCCGGACGAAATCACCTCCGCCCAGCTCACTTATATCAAGAAGCACATCAGCGATGCCGCCTCCGTCCTCTACGGCAACGATTTCAAGGACCCCGTAAAGGGGTATGCGGCATGGATAGACGTGGATTCGTTCGTCGATTACTGGATTGTCTTCGAGGTGATGGGGAACCACGAGCTGAGCAACCCGGGAAGCGTTTTCTTCCATAAGGACGACGGCGGCAAGATAGTCGCGGGCCCGTGCTGGGACTTCGACTGGGGGGTCCTGTCGTACAACACGTCGCCCCAGGCACAGACCGGTTTCGTCAACAAGAACGCCATCTGGTATTCCCGCCTGTTCGAGGATCCCGCGTTCAGGAAAAAGGTGCGCGAACGCTTCAAGGAGCTCAAGCCTCTGCTGGAGACCATACCGGACTACATCGACGAATGCCAGAGCCTCCTGGCAAAGTCGGCGGATCTGAATTTCGCCATGTGGGATCCGTCGGGCGACGCCACCCAGAACGGGGGCAAGATCATCAACGGCGACGAGCGGCTCACCTTCGCCGAGGCCGTGGCGCGCCTGCGCAAGATATATCAGGAACGACTGCAGGTTTTAAGTACCAAGTTATGAAAAAGATCAAACTTCCCCTTGTCGTCAAAGTGTTGATAGCCATCGTTTTGGGCGTTTTGCTTGGGCGGATCGCACCAGGCTGGAGCGTGCGTCTGGGCAACACCCTCGGCGGAGTGTTCAACCAGGTGCTGAGGTTCTTCATCCCGCTCATCATAATCGGCCTGGTGACGCCCGCTATCGCCGACTTCGGCAAGACGGCGGGGAAGATGCTGCTCATCACCGTCGGCCTGGCATATCTGTTTACAGTCTGCTCCGGCCTGTTTGCATATCTGTTCAGCGTGGAGCTTTTCCCCGGCATGCTGTCCAAGGGCTCCCTGGCCTCGCTCGAGACCGCAGGACAGGAGTTCGAGCCGTTTTTCTCAATCACCATACCGCCCCTGACGGACGTCATGACGGCGCTTGTGCTGTCGTTCCTGCTGGGCATAGGCATTGCCGTTACGGGCGCCGGTAAGCTGCACAGCGGCTTTGAGGAGCTCAAGAAGATAATCGTGCTGGGTATAGAGAAGGTCATCATTCCTTTCCTGCCGTTCTATATCTTCTGCCTGTTCCTGGATATGGCCGCCGCCGGCAAGGTAGGCCCCGTGCTGGGCTCGTTCCTGGCCGTGGTCGGGGTGATATTCGGCATGACGCTCCTGCTGCTGGTGCTGCAGTTCTGCGTGGCCGGGATAGTCGCCCGCCGCAATCCTTTCAAGGCTCTCTGGGGCATGCTGCCGGCCTACATGACAGCGCTCGGGACCTCGTCTTCCGCCGCCACCATTCCCGTTACGCTGAGGAGCACCGTGGCCAACGGCGTGAGGGAAGAGATAGCCGGATTCACCGTGCCGCTCTGCGCCACCATCCACATGTCCGGAAGCACGCTCAAGATTACGTCCTGCGCCATTGCGCTCATGCTGATGTTCGATATGCCGGTGGATTTCCTGACGATGCTCGGCTTTGTGATGATGCTCGGCGTGACTATGGTCGCGGCGCCAGGCGTGCCCGGAGGCTCCATCATGGCGGCCCTGGGAATCCTCGGCAGCATCCTGGGCTTTGACGCCGCCCAGCAGGCCCTGATGATCACGCTCTACATCGCCATGGACAGCTTCGGCACCGCCTGCAACGTCACGGGCGACGGAGCCATCGCGCTGATCGTGGACCGCATCGCGGGGCGGAGAGACTCTTCTCTGTCATTTCGAGCGTAGTCGAGAAATCACCTTCCGGCTTTCGCGTGCTTCTGCTGCTGCGCAAAGCTAAACCGCAGGATTTCAGCCACTTGCTTCTTCTGCCTGCGGCTTTTTGACCGCAGGCACTTTGCGTAAGGTGCTGAGTGGCAGCAAGTTGCCTTTGCGCGCTTCTAGAGATTCGCCTTGATCGTTGCGCGCAGCGACGCTCCGGCGGGCAGCAGCACGGCGCGCATCCCGACGGCCAGGGCTCCGTCCACATTCTTTTGGGAATCGTCGATGAAGAGGCACTCTTCCGGCTTGCGGCCGCTCCCGGCGATTGCGCGGAGGTAGATTTCCGGATCGGGCTTGAGAAGGTGCATCTCGTGCGAGAGGAACATCTTCTTGAAGCTGGTGTCCAGCGGCAGGCCTGCTTTCTCGAAGTTAGGGCGATGCAGCGACATCGACAGGGCGTTGTTGTTGCTGAGGAGGAAGACGTCGTACTTCCGGCTGAGTTCTTTCACGAGGGCTACGTCGTCCGGCGCCGGGGTGCCGAAGAATTGGTCGTGGGCGCGTACAATGTCGTCCGGCGCGGTTCCGGGAGGGCAGTGTTTGAGGCACTCGGCGATGAAGCCGTCCCGGTCGTACAGGCCGATTTCGTTGTCCAGGAAGAAGCCCCGCTGATGGCATGGGTCGATGTAGTCGGCGATGTCGGCAAAGCCGGCGATCTCCCGGTACGCCTTGATACACCTTTCGGGAAACAGCGGCAGCAGAACGCCGCCCATATCGAAAAAGACAGCTTTGATCATAAATCGCTCGCAAAGTTATGAAAAAAACTTATCTTTGCAGTCCCGACCATTGCCTTGGTGGTGAAATGGTAGACACGAGGGACTTGAATAATTGAGTGCTCGGTCCGAAAGGACAGATGCAGAATGTCGTAAATTCAAGGAAACCTTAACAGGTAATGCTGATGGTAATCTTGAGCCAAGCCTCTGAAAAGAGGAAGGTGCAGAGACTAGACACGACACACCTAAAGGGCTGTGCCCCACGGTGAAGGAATAGTCCGGACCACAAACAGAAATGGTGGCGAAAGCCATAGTGGCAAGAAAATCCCTTGGCCCGAAACGGCCGTGCGGGTTCGATTCCCGCCCGAGGCAC
>JAFZLQ010000011.1 GCA_017551425.1 Bacteroidales bacterium
AAACGCACCTCTGCATGAAGGAAAACGCACCTCTGCATGAAGGAAAACGCACCTCTGTCATCCTGAGCGAAGCGAAGGATCTGTTAATCCATCCAGCGATCCAGCCAGTCGAAGAAGGTCCGATGCCAGTAAAGGGCGTTCTGCGGCTGCAGGATCCAGTGGTTCTCCTGAGGGAAGATGACGAGCTTGCTGGGCACTCCCATCATCTGGGCGGCGTTGAACGCGGCCATTCCCTGCTCGTACGGGATACGGTAGTCCATCATTCCGTGTATGCAGAGTATGGGCGTATGCCACTTTGTGACCATGTCCTTGGGAGAATTGGAGTAGTGCCTGCGGGCCTTCGGGGTGGATGCGTAAGGCGCTCCCGCCTGCTGCATGCCGCCGAAGGTGACGCCGTCTCCGGAAGGCCCCGTAAGGCCCTCTGTATAAGCGTATTCCGTCAGACCGCCGTTGTCCCAGTTGGCGAACCACATCTCCTCGGTGGTGTACCAGAGGTTCTCTTCGTCAAAGATTCCGGCGTGGGCGATGAAGCAGTCGTAAAGGTCTCCGTGAAGGCCCTCCAGCATGTATGCCGAATAGCCTCCGTAGGAAGCTCCCACGCAGGCCAGCTTGCCCACGTAAGGCTGGCTCTTGATATAGCGGCCGGCGCTCAGGTAATCCTGCATGTTGAGACCGGGATAGTCGCCGCTGATCTGCTCCTTCCATTCCTGGCCGAAAGCGGTGGTTCCGCGGCGGTTGGGCATGATGACGATGTAGCCCTGCTGAGCCATCAGACGATAGCACCAGCGGTAGCTCCAATCCTGCGAATTCGTGCCCTGGGGGCCTCCGAGCACGATTTCTATGGCGGGATACACCCTGGACGGGTCGAACTCGGGGGGATACATCACCCAGCACTGCATCTGCTTGCCATCCACCGTGGGGACCAGTACGCTCTCCGTAGTCACTTCGTCCAGGTTGTCGAAGATGAAGCGATTGACCTCGGTGATGTTGCCGAACGCTTCCCTGCCGGGCTCTATCGCCACCAGCTCAAGCGGGAAGTGGAGGGAATAGAAACTGGTGAGCAGGCGCTCGCCGTCCCATCCGAAGGGGGTGAAGAAATCGTAAGGCCAGTCGGCGGGGGTGATGCGCACGAGCTCGTCGTCCAGGCTCACTTTGAATATGGCCTGAACGCCGTCGATGAGGGCGTTGAACCATATTTCACCGTCGTGCCAGGCAAGGCCGGAGGCGTCACGGTCGAGAGCGGCGGCAAGCTGGCGGGCGGGGCCGAAACTGCCGTCCTTCACGTCGCAGACGAGGATCCTCTGGGCGTCGGCCTCATAGCCGTCACGAGGCATGGAAATCCATGCGAGGTGTGCGCCGTCGGGACTCCATACAGGGTCTGTGTCGTATCCGCCGTCAGTCTTTACGGGGATGGTGGCGCCGGTCTCGGTATCATATACGTAAATGCCTGTGTTCGTGCTGAATGCATACTGCTTGCCGGCAAGTTTGCGGCAGGAATACGCAATATAGCGTCCGTCGGGGCTCCAGTCGAGCTGCTCGGCGCCTCCGAAAGGCTCCGTAGGGAGTTCCCAGGGCTCGTCCCCGAGTATGTCGGTTGAATTCTCCGGGGTGATCATGCCGTCGAGGGAAGCCACATAGCTGCGGGGCGTCTCGGTCACCCAATGGTCCCAGTGGCGGTACATCAGGTCCTCGGTGGCATAGGCCTGGGCCTTGTCGAGGGCAGGGTCTGAGTCCGCAGGCTGCTGCAGCTTTGGATTCTTGACAGTAGAAAGGTATATCAGCTTCGTCTGGTCCGGGGAAAGCTTGAATTCCCCGATTCCTGCGGGCACGTCGGAAACCTGCACCTTCTTGCCAAGCTTGTGTCCCAGCAACGGTGCCTTCCAAATCTGCCCGCCCTGGATGAACCAGATGCTCTTGCCGTCAGCGCTCCAGCGCGCATTGCTGACGCTTTTGGCGTAGCGGGTAAGCTGGACGTTGTCTGAGCCGTCGTTCCTGCAGAGCCAGAGGTTGCGGCAGCTGCGGTTGGCGGCGACGTCGTTCCAGGACACGCCGTAGAGGATGAGGCTGCCGTCCGGGCTGAGCTGGGGGTCTGAGAGACGACCGAGGGCCAGCAGTGTCTCGGGCGTCATGCGGCCGTTGTCGATTCCGGGATCGCCGGGGCCGATGTAGCCGGCGGAGTCGTCTGTCTTGGTACAACTCATAAGCATGATTGCGGCGCACAGGCCGCCGAGGATGTATTTCTTCATAAATTAAACTGTTATCTTTTAACGACTTCCGCCACCATGTCCGCCGCCGCTGAAGCCTCCGCCTCCGCCGAAGGAGGAATGCCCGCCCCAGCCGCCGCTGCTGCCGCTGCCGTAGCTGCCTCCGGACGACGCCGCCATGGCGGAAGAATATGAACTGCTGGTGGAGTTGCGGAAAGAGTTGGAAAGGTACACCAGGTCTCCGAGGGATGCGGTCCGCACCTGGACGTCGCCGAGCTTGATTTCCGGGGCGAGGCGTTTCATGTCGGATGCGACCTTGTCTGCCATTCCGAAGAGGGCAGCGACCACAAGGTACTCGCCCCAAAGGGTAACCTCGGGAGCGTGGCGCTCGTTGATTATGGTGAAGTCCTTGAGGAACTGCCTGAATCCCAGGGCCTGCATTGCCTTGGCCTGGCCTTCGGGAGTCAGCACGATGGAATCATAGTATGCCGAGGAAGATGATATCGATCTGCCGCTGAGGGAGATGCGCACCTCGTCCTTGAAATCGGTCACCCACTTCTTTATCTCCGTACTGTGCTTCGACGCCCAGCTCTTGAATTCCTTCTCCTGAAGGATAATGTCCGAGCCGGAAGCCTCCACGAGCAGCTTGTAGAAATCTTTCTCGGCCTTGCTCATCCATTCCCTGGAAGCCCCGGCCTTGAAGTGGAACTCCTTCTTGCCCTTGTCGTCTTCCCTGATTTCCAGGTTGCCGTGCCCGAGCATGCGGAGGAGGATGGCGGGGATGGCCGAGAGCTTGCCGTCGTCATAGCCCTTGAGATGCGAGGCTATGTAATACGTACGCATATAGTTGCCGTCGAAGGGGATGTCCCTGCTCCAGTCCGGTTTTAAAGGCAGGCGCCTGCGGCCGAAAATCTGCTTCATGCGCCTGCGGTCCTCTTTTTTGACAATGCCCATGATGCGCAGCAGAGGCTTGATGAACGCCCACCAGGACACGAGCATCATGGCGATAGTGGCTATGGCGTCGGCTACAGGGTCTTCTTCCTCGTCGTCCTTGTCTTCATCGGGATAATAGGCGCCTACCCGGGCGCGGTCGAGCACTGCCTGGAAGTCGCGGTCCTGGACGCTGGCGGAACTGAATATCCCCTTGTCGAAGCGGACCAGGAGTATCATCGAAGCGTTCCTGCCAAGGCCATCGGATGCCTCCGCCACGACCCTGCCGTCCTGCCAGCCGACTTCTCCATTATAGCCGAAACCCCAGATACGGGAGTTTTCCTCGCTCAAGGAGACAGGGGCCTGGAGCGTCACGCTGGCGTGCGCGGGAGACGCGGAGAGCTCGTCGGAAATGAACTGGATATGCAGCATGTCGCTGTCCTGCAACGACTTGACGGCGTTTGTCATGACGTAGCTCACCGTCCATACATGGGGGCCGTAACTCCCTATTCCCCAGCATATCTCAACACCTTCGGAGGTGTAATGCAGGCCGCATCTGCCGGCTTTCTGGGTGATGCTCCTGTCCACGTCCCAGGATCTTTCGTTCAGGAAGGCGGTGCCGTTCTCGTCGGTTACGGAAAGCCCGGTTATCCTGATGTCGCCGAGGTTCTCGCGCACGAGATACCACTCGGTGCCCTTGCTGGTGACGACGTCCCAGCGTTCTTCAATGAGCGCCGAGCCGTCTTCGCGGAGGCTCGCCTTTATGCTGATGTCGTTGATCGACTCGGCAAAAAGCGGAAAAGTCCCGACCAGGGTCAGGACAAGAACGAGCAGTTTCTTCATAGGCCGTGGCCTCAGACCTTGAGGGACGGCATGTCTGATTTTGCGGTGTTCTCCTTGAGGTAGTCTTTATACTCGAAGTGGAACAGGCCTGCGACTATGCTGTCGGGGATCTGGCGGATCATGCGGTTGTAACGGGTTGCAGTGTCGTTGTAAACCATGCGGCTCATACGCACCTGGTTTTCGTAGGTGTTGACGGAGTCCATGGTCTTGACGAACATTGCGTCCGCCTTGAGGTTGGGATACTGCTCCGCGACGACGGAAATCCTGCTCATGACCTTGGAGAGGAGGTCTTCCTGGGCCTGGGCCTCGGCAGCCGTGCTGTTTGCACCGATCTGGTTGCGGGCTGCGATGGTGTCCCTGAGGGTATTGTACTCGTGCTCGTTATAGGAACGCAGGAGATCCACGAGGCCGGTGAGGGCATCCCAGCGGCTGGACTGCTGGACGCCGATCTGGCTCATTGCATTCTTTACGAGTTCTTCTGCGTTGACGAGTTTGCGCTGGACGGAAATCACCCAGAGGACGAGCAGCACTACGACTGCGATTACGATAATGGCTGTAAGCATATAACTGTAGTTTTGATTAATTATTCATAAAAACTCTGCAATATAGCAATTTTTCATTAATATTGAAAGAGTAAGCAGTTCTGCCTCCCGGAGCCCTTAAACCAAGACTCGGGCTCCGGGAGGCAGAGCTGCTTACTCTTAAACTGTTACGAGATATTGCTGTAATCCCGGATGTCGTATTTGTCTTTGCGGA
>JAFZLQ010000058.1 GCA_017551425.1 Bacteroidales bacterium
CCGTTCTCGCCGTCTCCGCCCCACTGTCCGTTGTCGTACGAGTAATCCTTGACAATCTTGAACTCGACAATGGTCGGATCGACTGTGACATTATACGTCTTGGATTTATACTTGCCGTCGGACTGCCTGGTGAGGTTGTTGGTCTGATCGGTAGGATCCCAATTGGAACCGAATACGGCGGAACCACCCACAGCAGTGTAGGTATGCGTCACTTCCTTCATCTTTACGACACCTGCATAGTACTTGCCGTTCTGGAAGGTGGCGGCATGGGTGCAGGAGTACTCGACGTTGTTGACGGTTGTGGAAACGGTGTAGGTGTCCGAGCCGGAAAGGCCGTTGCTGAGAGCCACGTAGAAGACGTTCTTGGCACCGGTTTCGGAAGCCACGGTAATGTCTCCGTTAACCGCCTCGAAATTGCTGCCGCTAACCTTGTAATTCTGGATGAGCTTGCCGCCGGCGGCCGAAATCTTGATGCTGGTGGCATTCAGGTTGGCGCTGCCGGCCTCGTTCTTGAGGGTGAACTTGACTATGGCCTGCTGGTTCTTGAACTGTGCGGCGGATGCGCTGATGGCGGAACCGTTCACGGCAGAGACTGTAATCTCCGCCTTGGCATAGTTGTAGTCGGAAGACACCACGTCCAGGGAACCTTCCTGGTTGGTGTATGCCCAGCTGTCGATAGGGGAGACGAGGAGCATCAGCTTGGTGCCCGCGCTCACGCCGGAAGTGGTTACAGTGCCCTTGAGTGCGGTTGTAGCGGAACCGGTGGACTGGGGGGTAAGGGTCCCGATCTTTGTGGCGCCCTTGTAAACCTGGACCTTGTCTGTGCTTGCCCAGACAGACTTGAGGGTGGTGCCTTCAAGGGAAAGGGCCCTGGTATCGACGGACTGGCAGGTCGCATCTACCGTAAGGGTGTACTCGGTGTACTCAGGCTGGCTGTCAGCCTTGGTGCAGGCGGTGATGCCTGCCACGGCGCAGAGGGCCGCAATGAAAAGTCTTGTCTTTTTCATCTCTTTGCCCTCCTTTACCATGTGAAATCGTTCTCCTCTCCGTACGACTCGAGGTTGCCCTCCACTGAGCCGTCCAGAAGAGCTGCCTGGAGGCGCCAGTCTAGCACCTCGGCAACGGGTTTCTTGTAATTGGTTTTCATATTGTTGTTGATTGTTCTGTCTGTTACCACTGACCGTCTATGGGCTCGACGTTGTCTCCTCCGTAGTAATCTGTGAGGCTGTCATTGAGGATGCAGAAATCCAGCAGCATCCCAAGCGTTTCGCTTTCCGGTGTAATATATCTGTATTTCATGGTACTTCAATATTTTTTAGTTCAACGCAAAGACTACAGAGGAATATGGCGGCATGGTCACATACTTGCCGTTGACCGTCATGCTTTCGCTTGCGACCAGCACGTTGGAAAGGTTCTCGCCGTCCCAGCGCTCCACAGTCTGGGAAGAGCCGGTAATGTTGTGCATGACGAGGCAGACCTTGCCGCTGCCGTCGTTGGCCTTCATGTACCAGCTGATGACGGAAGCGCTGTTCTTCTCGTCCCCGTCGGGATAGCCGTCGGCCATTGCGGGATTGATGTTGCGGGCGTAGGCGAAGCGGCGGTAAAGCGTGAGAAGCGAAGACTCGCTGGCGGCCTGCGTCTCCACCGAGATGGAAGGCGTAAGCATGCCGTCGCAGACCACATTGTCTATGGCCTTGAAAGCAGCGCTGCTGAGATCTGTTGTCCAGAGGATGGGGGTGCGGACGTAACGGTCGTCACTGCCCTTGGCGCCCCAGTAACCGAGCTCCTCGCCCTGATAGATGAAGGGGCGTCCGGGGCTGGTAAGCAGTATGGTGGCCGCCAGGCGGATCTTGGGCCCGTAGTTGCCCAGTTCCTCCGCGGTGCGGTTTTCGTCATGGTTGGAAAGCTTGGGGGTGTAGATGGCATCTCCCTTGCCGGCGCCCTGGCGCACCTGGTTGTGATAGTTGTAACGGCCGATGATGCCGCCGGCGATCCCCGCGCCGCTTTCCCAGTTGAGGGCGTCACGAAGATCCCACCAGTACTGGAAGTCGAAGATTGCGGGAAGGCCTGCGAAGAAAGGAGAGCATACACCGTCTCCGGAGAGGACCTCGCCTACCATGAAGATATTGGGATCGGCCTTGCCGGTAAGGTTGCGGTGTGCGCGGTCTTCCGGGTTGTACATGGAGTTGACCTGGTCGTAGAACTTCTGCCAGAACTGGATGTTCTCGGGGCCGGTCTCATCTGCGTAGATATGCTTGACTGCGTCCAGACGGAGACCGTCCACGCCGCGGCCGAGCCACTCGGAGATATTGTTGACCACGGCGTTGAAGGCGGGCGACTGCTCGCAATTGTCTCCGTGCCAGTAGTTGAGGTCTGCAAAGAAGCCGGTGTCGAATCCCGAGTAATACCAGTAATTGCCGCCGTCTGCGGTAACTGTTACCTTGAACCAGTTGTCATAGCGGTTCTTCTCACTGTTCCAGCCTATCCAGCCCTTAGGCAGCTGGGGAATGAGGCCCGCGTTCACGTCTTCCTCCGGCGTCTTGGTTATGCAGTAGTAATCCCAGTAGGTACTGCCGGGGCCGTTCGCAATGGCGTCCTTGAACCATGTGTGGCCGTTGCCGGTATGGTTGATGACGTAGTCCATGTAGATTCGGATGTTCTTCTTGTGGCACTCGCGGCAGAGCTCGCGGAACTTGTCTTCGTCTCCGAATTTGGGGTTGATGGCGCTGTAGTCCCTCGGGTCGTATCCGTGGTAGGACTCGGCCGGATGGAGGGGCGACAGCCAGATTGCGGTGACTCCGAGGGCGTCCAGGTAATCCAGATGGTCTATGATGCCCTGGAAGTCTCCCACGCCGTCTCCGTTGGAATCGGCAAAGGTATAGACGTTCATCTGGTAGGTGAGACCGGAGAGCTTGTTTGCGGGATCAAGGTTGGGATCGTATTCCCCTATGCCGGTCTGGCCGCCGGGATTGGGACCCGGACCGGGCGTGGAGCCGGAGAGGTCCACCTCCGGGAGGCGGAGGATCTGGCCGCGGCCTATGGTGTTGGCGGTGGTGCCGGTCTTCTCAAGAATGACTATGCCGTCTCCGTACACGCCCAGGCTGAAGGTAAAGGTGCCTGCGGGAACGGGGAAATAGACATCCACCGAAGACAGGGCCTTGCCTGCGCCCTCTGCGAGCTGGAGCTCGACGTAATTGTAGGAGCCGTCTCCGCGGAGGGTTCCGGTGCCTATCTCGCTCTGGGCGATTACGAACTCGCCGGAAATGTTCTTGTCTGCGGCGAGCTTGAAGTAGCGCGCGTTGGCGGGAACGTTCTTGAGGGTGACCTTTACGGCGCCGCCCACGTGCTTGAACATCACGGGCTTAGTGCCAGAATCGAGGTTTGCGGCCATGGGGATGCGCACGCCCTCGAGGTTGGGAAGGTCTTTCCATTTGTCGGGCAGGTTGAAGACCAGGGTGGAGTTGCTCTCGCTGAAACTCGACTGGTACTCCCAGGGGCCGTCCACCTCATGAGTGGTATAAGGATACATCGCCACGTGGCCGACGGTCTCTCCGTTCTCGGGATACTTGATTTCGAAGGCGAACTCACCATTGCCGGTGCCGGCTCCGGAAATGAGATCGAACGGAGCGATCCAGGGACCGTAGGTGCCTTCCCCGATACCGGTGTTGGGGAGCGTGGTGGAGTACATGTACGCGCCCACCTTGTCTCCTGCGGACCATTTGAATGTCTGGTCGTTCTCGAACGTTACCTTGGTTGCAGTGGCCTCCGCGCCCAGGCTCAGCCTGATGACTCCGGGGGCGAGTTCCGGCGCTGCGGGCTCGACCGAGCAGGCACAGAACGCCAGCACAGCCGCAGCGGCCAGGAAGATTGTCGTTTTAGTGTTGAACTTGTTCATATACAAACAAACGAAAATTTCCGAAAGATACGGAAAAAATATAATAATTGTTAGCGTTTCGGTCTATTTCTTTTTTTCCTCGGCGCAAATTGCGTAATTCTTGTCACAAAATGCGCAATGTGGCTGTTTTTTTCATATATTTGCCCTGAAACAGCCACTTAGACATGAACCTTTTATTCATCACGGACTTCACGGAACAGTTCCCCTACAGGCTCCTGAGGGGCATACTCCGATACTCTCTGGAGACCGAGCCCTGGACCGTTTACAAGATGCCTCCGTCCTTCAAGAACGAGACCGGCCTGAGAGGCGTAATCTCATGGGCGGTGGAGCACGAAATCGACGTCGTAATCGCCCAGTTCGACCCCCTCGACAACGTGGTCGAATTCGGCCGCCACGGCATAGTCGCAATAGCCCAGGATTACGTCAGCACATTCAACGAAATTCCCAATATAACAGCAGATTACGACGGTACGGGAGCCCTGGCCGCAAAGCGTTTCCTGGCCCGCGGATTCCAGAATTTCGCGTTCTTCGGATACCGCGGAGTCTGCTGGTCGGACGGGCGGTGCAGGGGCTTCCGGAACGAGGTGGAAAAAGCCGGTTTCGGAGACAGTTTCCACCTGTACGACAAGCAGAACATAACGAACTTCTGGAGCTACGACATGCATGCCATTTCCGAATGGCTCACCTCCCTTCCGAAACCCATCGCAATAATGGCCTGCGACGACAACCAGGCCAACCTTCTGATCCAGGGCTGCAACGCCTGCGGGGTCAAGGTGCCCACGGAGGTCGCAATAGTGGGCGTGGACAACGACGAGATACTCTGCAGCATGTCCGTCCCGTCCCTTTCCAGCATCAACATGGACATTGAAAGGGCGGGCTACGAAACGGCCATCATGGCCGCCCGAATGGTGCGTGAACCGGGCTTCAAAGGTTACGACATAATCATCCGCCCGCTCAACATCGTTTCGCGCATGTCTTCGAACGTGTTCGCCACCAAAGACCAGGAAATACTCAGGGCCCTCGAGTACATCGGAAGCCATGTGGACCACAAGATTTCCGTGTCCGACGTACTGGAACAGGTACCCCTTTCGAGGCGCCTCCTGGAGCAGCGTTTCATGAAGGCTACAGGCACTTCCATCTATCAGTATATCACCAGCTTGCGCATCGAGCGCTTTGCCGAGCTGCTGCTCGCCAGCAACGACTCCGTAGCCAACATCGCGGCACGTCTGGAAGAGCCCGACGCAAAGAGCATTTCGCGCCGTTTCCAGGCCTTGAAAGGCTGCACTCCGTCTGAATTCCGAAGAGAAGAATTGCGCAAATTGAGGATTTAATTACGCAAAATCCGAATTCCCGGTAACTTGCATTTAGTAAATTTGTGCCAATAACACTATTACTATCATGTTACTCGGAATCGACATCGGCGGCACCACCATATCCCTTGGCCTGGTTAACGGCAAGGAGATAGTCAGGAAGGTCTGCATCCCGTCCTTCAAAGCGGGGGCGACTTTGCAGGAAACGCTCGACTATCTGGCCGGCGCAATCTCCAACATCATCACCCCGGAGGTGAATTCCATCGGCATCGGCGTCCCCACCCTTGTGGACCCGGACCGCGGCATCGTCTATGACGCCATGAACATCCCCTCCTGGAAGGAAGTGCACCTCAAGGAAGAGCTTGAGGGACGCTTCGGCATCCCCGTCTTCGTGAACAACGACGCCAACTGCTACGCGGTGGGCGCCAACGCTCTCGCCGGCGGCAACCACAAGGTGCTCGTCTGCGTCACCCTGGGCACAGGCACCGGAGTGGGCATAGTGGCGGACGGCAAGCTCGTCTGCGGAGACAATTGCGGCGCCGGGGAGCTCTGCTCGATTCCCTACAACGGAGCCGACTACGAGACCTTCTGCTCCAAGAAGTTCTTCACCGCGCACGGCCGCGAGGGCCGCGAGGCAGCAGCCGCAGCGGAGGCCGGAGACGCCGCAACGCTTGAATTCTTCGACGAATTCGGCCGCCATCTGGGCGAGCTCCTCGCCCTCGTGATGTACGCCTACGATCCCGGCTGCATAGTGCTCGGCGGCGGCATCGCCTACACCTCCCCCTGGTTCAAGGACTCCATGCTCAGGACCCTCCGGGAGAAATATATCTATCCCCACGTACTCGACCGTCTCAGAATAGAATTCATGCCGGATGCAGACACCGCGCTGCTCGGCGCCTCACTGTTATAAGCCTATGAAACGCATCGCATCAGTCATCCTTTCCGTACTTGCCCTCGCATCCTGCTCGGTGGCATACGACATGTCCACCTGGACCATGCAGCAAGAGGGCTCCAGGCAGTCCTACACCGTAAAGGTGCCCTGCACCGTAGCGGGCGCCCTCAACGAGGCCGGCGCCTTCGGGGCCGACGTCCTCGACCTGGACCGCTACTGGAGCATAGACAAATCGCAGTTCGACACGCCCTGGGTGTTCAGCACTAAGTTCAGCGTCCCCAAGGGCACCCGCAACGTTCTGCGTTTCAACAGTCTGGGCTATTCGGCAGACATTGAAGTAAACGGCACGCGCATTGCGTCGGCAGACACCACCGCCGGCGTGTTCATAGTGCGCGAGTTCGATATTACCGCTCTCGCCAGGCAGGTGAACACCCTTACCGTAAGGGTTCACAAGGCCCCGGCGAAGAGCCTGAACCACGGCTACGTAGACTGGAACCCCAGGCCGGTAGATGAGACGATGGGTATCCTTCGTGCCGTGGAGTTGATTTCCACTCCAGACGTGCAGGTGCAGGACGTCTATGTGAAGCCCGAGGTGGATCCGTCCAATCTCAAGAAGGCTTCCATAGTCGTCCGCACCCTGCTTGTCAACCGCAGCGACAAACACGTTAGCGGCACCCTCAGGGGAGAGTACGACGGCGGCAGCTTCAGCGTCCCCGTGAGCCTCTCCGCCGGGGAGACAAAGATGGTGGAAGTCACGGAAGACATCGCCAATCCCCGCATCTGGTGGACCAGGGAGATGGGCAAGCCCGAGCTTTACAACCTCACCGCCACATTCGAGAAAGGCGGCAAGGCCTCGCACAGCAAGAGCGTCCGCTTCGGCATCCGCTCCATCACGAGCGAGATTACGGGCGAGGGCCACAGGCAGTTCTACCTCAACGGCAAGCCCGTGCTCATCAAATCCGCTGGCTGGACCGACGACATCTTCATGCAGGACACCCCCGAGAGCATACGCAAGCAGATGAACCTTGTAGTCAACATGGGCCTCAACTGCGTACGCTTCGAGAACATATGGGGCAAGGACGACACCGTCTATGACCTCTGCGACAGCCTCGGTCTCATGGCGCTCGTAGGCTGGAGCTGCCAGTGGGAATGGGAGAACTACTGCGGTTACCCCGAATACAAGAAATTCGGCTGCATCAATACCCCCGAGACGGAAGACCTGGCCGTGCGCTACTTCCACGACCAGCTCATCCGCATGCGCAACCATGTTTCCGTAATCGGCTGGCTCACGGGCAGCGACCGCATCCCCAACCCCGGCCTTGAAGAGCGCTATATGGCTCTGTACAAGGAGCTTGACTATCGTCCCTACGTTTGCTCCGCCAAGGGCATGACGAGTCAGTACGGCGGTCCTTCCGGCACCAAGATGGAAGGCCCCTACGACTACGTGGGCCCCGACTACTGGTTCATAGACAAGAAATACGGCGGCGCATACGGCTTCAACACGGAGACCGGCGTGGGATTCAACGTGCCCCAGTTCGAGAGCGTGGAGCGCATGGTGGGCAAGGAGAACCTCTGGCCGCTCGGCAAGATGTGGGACAAGCACTGCACCGCTTCCGCATCGGACATGAACACCACCGAGACCGCTGTCAAGGTTGCCACCGGCCTCTACGGAGCCCCCGTGAGCGCCGAGGACTTCGTGCGCAAGGCTCAGGCCCTTGACTACGACGCCACCCGCTCCATGTACGAGGCGTTCCGCAGCAACGTGCCCACCGCCACCGGCATAGTGCAGTGGATGCTCAACTCGGCATGGCCCAGCATGTACTGGCAGCTGTACGACTGGTACCTGGTGCCTACCGCCAGCTATTACGGCACCAAGAAGGCCTGCGCGCCCATACAGCTCATTTACGACTATTCCCGCCACTGCGTCTGGGGAGTCAACGACGCCATGCCCGACACCCGCCTGAGCGTGAGGATGAAGGTTTACGGCCCCGACTCCAAGCTCATCCGCGAAGAGGAAGGCCGCCACACCTTCGAATGCCGCAAGCCGGAGAAGATCTGGCGCCACATCGAGGGCCCCTGCTTCCTCGCCCTTGAAATCCGCGACAGCGACGGCCGCCTGGTCGCAGACAACTTCTACTGCGTGCCGGAGAAGAACAATACCTACATCTGGGACAAGTCCAACTGGTACATCACCCCCATCTCCGAGTACTCGGACCTCAGCTTCGTGAGCGAACTGCCCGCCGCATCGCTCCAGATGAGCACCAAGGCCACCGCCGACGGATTCGCCGTAAGGCTGACCAACAGCTCGGACGTCGTGGCGTACCAGAACATCCTCAAGGCCAAGGACGCAGAGGGCAATCTCATCCCCGCCGTCATCTGGTCGGACAACTTCATCTCCCTCGCCCCCGGACAGAGCCGCAACGTATTCTGCCGCCTGCCCAAGGATTCCGGCCCCGCGACCATCAGCCTCAGCGGCTGGAACGGGGAGATTTCCCAGGCCCCCGACTCGCTCGACCGCAACCGCTCCAAATACGCAACCTACAACTTCACCAAGGACGACGAGTACACCCGTACCGAGTCCTACGAGCCCGTGAGCGTGCAGCAGCCCAAAGGCAAGACCGTCAAGAACGTAATCGTGATGATAGGTGACGGCATGGGCTTCGAGCAGGTCAGCTGCGGCTGGGTGGCCAACGGCGGCAAGCTCAACATGGACAACATGCCTTACACCGGAGCCTCCCGCACTTATGCCGCAAACCGCCTCGTCACGGACTCCTGCGCCGGCGGCAACGCCATCGCCACCGGAGTCAAGACCAATTACGGATACATCGGGCTCGACCCCGACGCCAACCCGGTATCGTCCGCCCTCAAGCAGGCCCAGGCCAAGGGCATGAAGACCGGCGTGACCGTAACCTGCCGCATCAACGACGCCACCCCCGCCGACTTCGTATGCCACTCCCCCACCCGCAAGGATGAGGAAGGCATCGCGGCCCAGTTCGTGGACAGCGGCGTGGACTTCATCTCCGGCGGCGGCACCCACTTCTGGAACCAGCGCACCGACGGCCGCAACCTCATCGAGGAGATGCAGGCAAAGGGCTACACCTTCGTGGATAAGGTTGACGACATCGCCGCCGCATCCGGCAGCAAGTTTCTGGGCCTCTACGACGAGTACGACCTCAAGGGCGTGAACGAGCGCGGCCCCGCACTCATGGAGAGCACTCTCAAGGCCCTGCAGATGCTGGACAACAAGAAGGGCTTCTTCCTGATGATAGAGGGCTCGCAGATAGACGACTGGGGCCACCGCAAGAAGATAGGCATGGTGTGCGAGGAGCTGCTCGAGTTCGACCAGGTGCTCGGAGAGGTGCTCAAGTTCGCGGAGCGCGACGGCCAGACCCTGGTGGTGGTCACGGCAGACCACGCGACCGGCGGCCTCACCCTCCTGAAGGGCAGCATTGAAGACCAGACCGTAATGGTGAACTTCTCCACTTCCGGCCACAACGGAATCCTGGTGCCCGTATTCGCGTACGGCCCCCACGCCGAGGAATTCGTGGGCGTCCATGAAAACGCGGAAGTCGGGCAGATTATCAAAAAGCTCCTGAAATGAAAATGCTGATTTCCATACTGGCGGCAGCCGCCATCAACATTATCCCCCAGCCCGTATCCGTACAGGTTGGGGACGGGTTTTTTGACCCGGCCAAGTCGAAGGGCGACGTCAGCTACACCGTAGATCCCGCCTCAGGCATCGCGCACGAGGGTTACACGCTCTCCGTCACGCCCAAGGGCATCAGCGTAAAGGCGTCCGACGATGCAGGCATCTTCTACGCAAAGCAGACACTGCAGCAGCTCACGCGCCCCGACGGCACCATACCATGCGTAGAGATAAACGACTACCCGAGGTTCGCGTGGCGCGGCTTCCACATCGACCCGTGCCGCCACTTCCTTCCCGTGGAGGACGTCAAGAAGCAGATCGACCTGCTCAGCTCATACAAGTTCAACACCATGCACTGGCACCTCACGGACGACCAGGGCTGGCGCATAGAGATCAAGAAATACCCCCTGCTCGCAACCGTTGGCGGCTCGCGTACCGAGTTCGACGGCAGCGTGCACAGCGGATACTATACCCAGGACGAAATCCGTGACGTCGTGGCCTATGCCGCTGAGCGTCACGTGACGGTTGTTCCGGAGATCGAGATGCCCGGGCACGCAATCAGCGCCATCAGGGCATATCCCTGGCTGAGCTGCACCGGCGAGCATGTGAGCACGTTCTACACCTGGGGCACGCCGGACATCTCCCTCTGCGTGGGCAAGGAATCCACATTCGAGTTCCTCGACGACGTAATAGCCGAGGTGGTGGAGCTCTTCCCTAGCGAATACATCCATATAGGCGGCGACGAATGCCGCAAGAACCGCTGGGAGGAATGCCCCCTGTGCCAGGCCAGGATTGCCGAGCAGGGCATAGTGGGAGACAGCCACGGAACGGCCGTGGAGAAGCTCCAGAGTTATGCAATACACAGGATGGAGGGCATCCTGGCCAAGTACGGGCGCAAGCTCATAGGCTGGGACGAGATCCTGGAGGGAGGCCTCGCCCCCACCGCCACCGTGATGAGCTGGCGCGGCGAGGACGGCGGCAAGAAGGCTGCGGCCGCAGGCCACGAGGTGGTCATGACCCCCGGCAGCGGCGGCATGTACTTCGACCATTACCAGGGAGATCCCAAGATCGAGCCCTGCACCATAGGCAGCTACACAACGCTGGAGAAGGTCTATTCATACGACCCGGTGCCCGCAGAACTGCGTGACGCCGGCAAGGGCGGCCTCGTGAAGGGCGTGCAGTGCAACAACTGGAGCGAGTACATGTACGAGCCCTGGCAGCGCTGGTACATGCTCCTGCCGCGCGCTTTCGCCCTGGCCGAGATAGCATGGACTCCGCTCGACCGCAAGGACTGGAGGGACTTCTGCCGCAGGGTAGAAACCGCCTGCGCACGTCTGGACGACATGGGCATCCCCTATCACATCCCCCTTCCCGAGCAGCCGGAAGGCTCATGCAACGAGCTGGCTTTCAGGGACAAGGCCAAAGTGGCCTTCAAGACCACACGCCTCATGGAGATGGTCTATACGCTCGACGGCTCCGATCCCACCCCCGACTCCCGCCGCTACATGTGGCCCTTCGAGGTCAGTGAAGACACCGACATCAAAATCGCCACCCTCACCCATCACGGCAAGATGAGCGCCATACGCACCGTACACGTACGCAAGTGCGAGCCCCTGCCGGCGCTGGATTCGGCTGCCGTGTTCACCGGCCTGCGCACCCGCAGGGCGGACGGCAAATTCCTCCGCAGGGCCGATATCGCCGGCGCAGAATGGAAAGAGGTTGACATCGAGCGCCTGCGCGACCTCGTGACCCTCGAGCCCTACAACCGCAACGTACCCGACTCCACCCGCTTCTACGCGGCGGAGGCCGAAGGCTGCTTCAAGGTCTCGAAGACCGGCACCTACCGTTTCTCCTCCGACTGCGACGAGGTCTGGATCGACGGCATACTCGCCATAGACAACAGCGGCGAGGTCAAGCGCCACTCCCGCCACGACCGCGAACTCGTCCTGGAAAAGGGCGTGCACAGCGTCCGCGCCCTCTTTATATATAATGTAGTGGGCGGCTGGAACGACCTCCGCAACAAGACCGACGTCTATATCCGCAGGGACGGAGACAGCGAATGGAAATCCATCAAAGCCTTACAATAGCATGAAACGTTTGATATATACTGCATTGAGCGTCGCACTCGCAATCTTCGTGTGCGCATCTTCGTGCGAAAAGCCCGACAGCGGGATAGACATTCCGGCTCCTCCGCCCTCGGGCAACAACGGAAACGGCAATGAGAACGGAAACGGCAACGGTGGCAATGAGAATGGCAACGGCGGAAACGAGAACGGCGGCGGCGAGGAGAAGCCCGGCACCCACTGCACCGACATCGGCCAGACCCCCATCATACTCGCATACTACACCGAGTACAACGAGAAGGCCCCCGAGGTGACGCTTCTCACCCACATCAACTACGCCCACGGGCGCTTCGCCAATCCGAGCACCGGCGACGGCGGCATAGTCATCACCCAGTCCAAGCAGGTGCCCATCAGCAAGGTGGTGGCCCTCAAGGAGAAGAATCCCAAGCTCAAGGTCTGCCTCATGATAGGCGGATGGGGAGGCCATGCCGACGGCTTTTCCATGATGGCACGCGACGCCGGCAAGCGCGCCGAGTTCTGCCATTCGGTGAAGGAACTGCTGGCAAAGCACCAGATGGACGGCGTGGACATAGACTGGGAGTACCCTACCCAGAGCGCAGACAACGAGACCGGCTGCGACCCTTCGGACACCAAGAACTTCAACATAGTGCTCAAGCAGCTCCGCGACTCCCTGGGCACCGGCAAGATAATCTCGTTCGCATCGTCATCCAGCGCCAAATACGTCGATTGGCCCGAGGCCATCAAGTACCTGGATTACGTGAACGTCATGACCTACGACATGGGCGCCGCCCCCAACGGCCACAACTCGCCCCTGTACCGCAGTTCCACCTTCAACCAGCGCAGCTGCGACGAGAGTATAGACGCCCACCTCAAGGCAGGCGTCCCCCTGGAGCGCCAGGTTATGGGCGTGCCGTTCTACGGCAAGGCCGAGAAGAACCCGGCCGAGGGCACCAAGATCTTCGACTACTCCGTCAAGTACAACGAGATCCCGGACATCCTGGAGAAAGGCCTTTACAAGGGCAAGCCCCTCGCAAGGAGCGTCACGCGCCGCTGGGAGGCCACTTCCATGGTGCCGTACCTTGTGGACAATTCCGGCAAGAACGTCCTCTCCTACGACGATCCCCAGTCCCTTACGGAGAAAGGCAAGTATGCCAAAGACAAGAAGATACTGGGCGTGATGTTCTGGGAATACCGCTACGACGACAACAACAATTCCATGCTCAAGGCGCTTGCGAACGCCCTGTACGGAAAGGAATCAACACTATAACATATTCAAACTAACCAACAACTATTCACAATGAAACTAAAAGCAGTACGATTCTTATGGCTGGCCGCAATGGTCTGTCTGGTACTGTGCCCGTCCGGCGGAGGCGCATATGCGCAGTCCAAGGGATTTACGGTAAAGGGCAAGGTGCTTGACAGCCAGTCGCTGCCGGTCATCGGTGCAGGCGTGACCATCAAGGGCACGACCACCGGCGTCGCCACCGGACTGGACGGAGAATTCTCCCTCACGGTACCTGACGAGAACGCCGTACTCGTCGCAGCTTCGCTCGGCTACGTAGCCAAAGAGGTGAAAGTAGGCAGGCAGCGCGACATGGTCATCATCCTCGACGAGGATTCAGAGTCATTGGAAGCGACCGTCGTGGTTGCCTACGGTACACAGACCAAGGCTACCGTCACCGGCGCTCTCACCACCATCGACTCCAAGGCCCTCGTAAAGGCTCCGGTGGCCGACGTAACCAATGTGCTTGCGGGCCAGATGCCCGGTGTCTCCACAATCCAGGAGACCGGCCAGCCCGGCGAGGACTACGCCAAGATCTACATCCGAGGCGTCAGCTCCCTGAGTGAAAGCGCATCAACCCCTCTCATCCTCGTCGATGGCGTGGAGCGTCCGCTCAACACCGTTGACCCGAACGAAATCGAAAGCCTGTCCATCCTCAAGGACGCAGCCTCCACGGCAGTGTTCGGTGTGCGAGGCGCTAACGGCGTCATCATCGTGACCACCAAGCGCGGCGACGCCGGCAAGCCCAAGATTTCCGTCAGCTCCATCACCGGTCTTCAGATGCCTATGTCCTACATCAAGCAGAGCTCCGGTTACGACTTCGCACGTTACTACAACGTGTACCAGTGGAACGACGGCAAGCAGGACAAGAGCCTCTACTTCACCCCCGAGGCCATCGAGGCATACCGCACGGGTTCCGACCCCATCATGTTCGCAAGCACCGACTGGAACGAGGAAATGTTCCGCAAGGCCTTCCTCCAGACCAAGAACAACGTGAACATCTCCGGCGGTTCGGACAAGGTCCGCTACTTCGTGTCCATGGGCTTCATGTACCAGAACGGTCTGCTCAAGCAGATCCCGGGCGTGACCTACGACAACAACTACGCATACAACAGGTATAACTACCGCGCCAACCTGGACTTCAAGCTCACCGAATCAACCGACATGAAGTTCAACATCAGCGGCGTTATCGGCGACACCCAGCAGCCTTACACCACCAGGGACAACATCTGGACCCTCACCATGCTCTGGGCCCACCCCGTGGGAAGCCCCGGCGTGCTGGAGGGAATGCCCTTCACCAGCGTATCCACCAGCGCCCTCCCTTCCGGTCTTACCAAGTGGAACGGCTGGGAGTACTACTACTGGACCGGCTACACCAACAAGTACAAGACCACCCTCGGCATGGACGTCACCCTCACCCAGAGGCTTGACTTCATCACCGAAGGCCTCAGCGTGGGCGTAAAGGGAAGCTACGACACCTCCATGCAGATCACCAAGAAGCACACGGGAGGCAGCGGCCTGCACTACACCTTCGAATATGCATCCTGGGCCGACGATTCCGGCCTCAGCATCAACGACCCCGACTTCGACAAGTCCTACGTCTATGTGATTTCCGGCAAGGAAGCCCCCCTGAGCTACAGCGAATCGTCCGACGACGACAAGAGCTGGTACCTCGAGGGACGCGTGGACTACAGCCGCAAGTTCGCGGGCAAGCACGCAGTCAGCGGCCTCCTTCTGTACAACCAGAGCCGCGACTACTATCCCTCCAAGTACACCTGGCTGCCCCGCGGTTACGTGGGCTTCGTGGGACGCCTCACCTACGGCTACCGCGACAAGTACCTCATTGACGTGAGCGCAGGTTACAACGGTTCCGAAAACTTCGCCCCCGGCAAGACCCGTTACGGTCTCTTCCCGTCGATCTCCCTCGGTTGGGTGATTTCCGAAGAGCCCTGGGTGAAGAAAGCCGGCTGGATAGACTACCTCAAGCTCCGCGCATCCGCAGGTAAGGTCGGTAACGACCTCGGCACCTCCGCCCGATTCATGTACATGCAGGGCGTATGGAACGAGGCGGGCACCTACTACTTCGGCTCCACCGGCACCGGCGGCGTACCCCGCTACGAGATGGGCACCCCCGGCAACGACGGCGTCACCTGGGAAACCGCAGACAAGTACAACGTAGGTCTGGACTTCGACATCCTCAACAAGAGGCTCCACTTCGGCGGAGACGTCTTCTACGAGCACCGCACCGGCATCCTCATCTCCCCGAACTCGCTGCCCGCGATAATCGCCACCAAGGTCCCCAACATGAACCTCGGTGTGGTTGACAACCACGGTTACGAAGTCGAGGTTGGCTGGCGCGACCACATAGGCGAGTTCAACTACGACCTCAACGCAAACGTGACCTTCGCCCGCAACAAGATCATCAACATGGACGAAGTTCCCGCAGAGATGCCTTACCAGAACCAGACCGGCGGCCCCACCCAGCGCCACCTGCTCTACAAGTACGTGCGTCTATATCAGAAATCGGACTTCTACATCGACGAGAACGGCGTCCAGCGCCTCAATCCCGACCTGCCCCAGCCGGCTACCACCGTGTATCCCGGCGACTGTATGTATGAGGATATAGGCGGCGCCCTCGACGAGAACGGCAACCCCATCCCCGACGGCATCGTCGATGGCCGTGACAAGATGTACACCGGTTATCCCGACCGTCCCGAATACGTGTTCGGTTCCAACTGGAAGTTCAACTGGAAGGGCTTCAACCTCAGCCTCAACTGGATTGCAGCAACCAACGTGAACCGTGTGTGGAACGCCGACTACCGTATCCCGTTCACCAACTCTGGCCACCGCGGACTCCTCCAGATCTTCGCGGAGAACAGCTGGATCGACAACGACAACCCCTGGGCCCCAGGACGCGAGGACGGCACCCTGCCGCGCTTCACCAAGACCAATTATCCCTGGAACTCCGAG
>JAFZLQ010000059.1 GCA_017551425.1 Bacteroidales bacterium
CCTTGACGAAGTTCTCCGTATTGGCTCCCAGGAAGGCTTTCACTACGGCTACCTCTTCCTCCTTTCCGCCCCAGAACCTGACGCGGCGGGAATACTTCCTGACATCCTTCTCATATACCTTATTGGTAGCATCGAAATCGGACACGATGGTTTCACGGCTGGCGCCGAGTGCTGCCAGAAGCAAGGCCGAGGCAATGCCGGTGCGGTCCTTCCCCTGTGTGCAGTGATAGAGGACAGCACCGTTTTCTGTCTCCACCACCAGGCGCAGGAAACGGGCAAACTGCTCTTGGCACTTAGGGTCGAAGAGCAAGTTCGGATACATTTCCCGGGCAATGGCTTTTGCCCTGTCGTTGAACGCAGCAAACAGGATGACTTTCTTTACCTCGAACTTCTTCCCGCCCGTTACCTTCTTCTTTTCCTCTTCCGTGGCGTTGGCCGCCACATTGCCGCTGGCGTCGATGGGAAGATTTACATATCTTGCCCCTGGGACGTCCTTGTTCGCTTTGCCCTTCAGGTCCACCTCCGTCCGGAAATCCACCACCAGCGACACGGAAAGGCTCTCCAGATAGGCAACGTCGGCGTCCGTAGCATCGGCCAGATGGGCTGACCGCAGGAGCATCCCGCTTTTAACAGTCTTGCCGCCTGGCAAAGCGTAGCCGCCAAGGTCGCGAAGATTCACAATCATAAGTAATACCCCTTGACAAGTTTTCTGACGTGCATACCGAAGAATAACTTCTCCAGTAAGGTGGGCTTGACAAAGTAGGTGCGCACGATCACGTCCAGGCAGGCGAACTTGCCGGCAAGTCTGTCAAACTCAGAATGGTCTTCCTTGCCGGTGTATTCTTGGGCAAAAGCATCCCAAAAGCGGTTAAACTGGTCCAGCGTCATGTGAAAGATGTCCTGTACCTGCTTCAGCGGCGCATAAACTTCACATATCTGGAACAGGTGGCCGATGTCGAACATAGGGTCACCGTATGCAAAGCGGTCCAGGTCAATCCAGTAAAAAGCGTCGCCGGACTGAATGATGTTCCCCGACTGGAAATCTCCGTGCAAGCAGGTGGTTTTCTCCGGGATGGATTCGGCGAAGGCACGGATAATCCGGCGGTTTTTCTTGCTTACAAAGCCCGCATGGTCAATGGCCCAGAGCACCTGCTCTTTCCGGCTGGGAAAAACCTCCGTGTTGCAAGGGGTTGCAAAAAACGCTTTACCTTTCTGGCACAGCACCCGGGCCATTTCTTCCGTGCGCGCCGGCTCATCGTGGCAAATACGGGACAGGGATTTCTTGTCCTTAATCAGTTGTGAAATGGTGGCATAAGCGTCTCCAACACGTACAATCCGAAATACTTTGGGAACGGAAAGACCCAGGGCCTCAACGGCTTTGGAGACGTCGTACTCGTGCTTGACGGCCTCCAGTGTACTGAATCGGGCGTTATTAACCTTGAGGATTTCTTCAGGGGCGGCGGGATTCACATATGTTTTCCCGTTACCTCCTTCTCCTACCTGCTGCCACTGCGACAGGTCTATTAGTGGATAGTTTTCGTTATTCATAATTATTCCAATTTTCCTAAATCGTCCCAGCCGGCGTCATTTCCCCAAGTTGAACCAACCTGCGGCAGCGAATCAGGTTCCTTTCGCACCAATTGCTCCGCCCCCGGCGCGGCGTGAAATGCTGGACAGGCTTCCCCTCGTCCATCTTTTTCATGGTACTGTCTATCCAGCCGAAACATAGAGCGACCTCCACTGCATCGACATATCGCACCACGCCGGGACAGTCTTCCGCGGCCCGGTTCACGCGAAGCCAGAAATCACTGACCTTGTCGTGATTCTCCAGATACCACCGGTACAGATCCCCACGGGTGTGTATGTCAAGCAAGTAATTGACTTCCATTTTACAAATATAGGAAAAACTAATCAACCCGTCCTGTCCTGATGAAATGTCCTTCCTGCACGGCTGCGAAAGAAGCGACCCCGGCAACAAATGCAATGGGGACAATGGACCAGAACACCGTAGGAATGTATGCGAGGATAATCATGAAGGGAAGACGCGCGGCTGCGTAAGGATATAGAGTACGGACCTTGTCCTCCAAATCTTTTCCATTGGCCTCAAAATATGCCATCCTATTAATTTACGTAAAACTACTAAAAAAATTAGGAGTTTTAAATTATATCGCTATCTTTGCAGGTGAAAACCTTATGCACAAAGGCCGATGAAGCAAAAACTGACAGTAAAAGAGGAAATGCTCATGAATATCTTCTGGGCGCATAGTCCCCTGTTTATCAGGGATTTGATCAGCTATATCCCGGAGCCGAAGCCTCATTACAATACGGTAGCCACCCTGGTGAGGTTCCTGGAAGAGAAGGGCTTCGTAGAGCGGGAGCCCATGGCAAACTCTTTCCGCTATAAGGTTAAGATCAGTGAGCGTCAGTACCATAGAGATACCGTTTCCGAGGTTGTGGCCCGGTATTATGACAACTCCTATCTGAGCCTTGTTTCCCAGTTCGTGGAGGAAGACAAGATGGACATCCAGCAGTTGAAAGACCTCATCGCCCAGATCGAAAATAAACGGAAATGACAGCTTTCCTTTTATATATCGCACGCGCAGGACTCTATCTCAGCCTGTTCTATGCCTTCTACCTCCTGTTTATGCGCCGGACCACTTTTTTCCGTTTAAACAGGACGTTGCTGATGGCCGGGAGTTATCTATGCCTGCTGCTTCCGCTCATCCGGCTCAGAAGCACAGATGCCGCGATTGCGGCTTCAGGGTTAACCATGGTGGGAACAGGAGAAGAGCCCGCGTCGCAGACAGCCCAAATCGCTTTCCCCTGGGAGGAAGTCCTGCTGCTCTATGTCGCCGGGGCGGTCATCACGCTCATCCTTTTCCTGAGATCGGCCGTCAAGATGAGCCGGTTTATCCGTAATGGGAAGCCCACGCAGCGTGAAGGATGCCGGGTGGTAATAATGGAGCAGGACATGCCTTCCTTCAGCTGGAAACGGACGGTGGTCATCAGCCGGAAGGACCTTCAGGACAATCCTGCCATCTTCACGCACGAGCTGATGCACGTGCGGTGCCGGCATTCACTGGACCTGCTGCTGGGACTTCCGATCCAAATCCTTTTCTGGTGGAACCCGCTGGTATGGATCGCCCGGGAAGAACTGCGCCTGGTACATGAATACCAGGCCGACGAAGGCGTCATTGATAATGGCATCGATGCAACTCAATATCAATTACTTCTTGTGCGAAAGGCCGTGGGAGAACAGCGCTTCATGCTGGCAAGCGGCTTCCAGCACGCCAAACTCAAAAACCGTATTACCATGATGCTCAAATCAACATCTTCCAGCTGGATGCGCTGGTCGTATCTGGTCCTGATTCCCCTGCTGGCCTCCGTTATGTATGCTTGCAATCCCACCAAGAACAACAAAGCAAAGGATCCGGAAGCTCAGGAACAGGCAGCCCCCGAAACCAAGGCCGACATTCAGGAGCCCATGTCTTATTCCGACATTGAGGTAAAACCCACCTTCCAGGGCGGTGACGAAAATGGTTTCGCCAAGTGGGTGAACAGCCACTTAAGATACCCGGAACAGGCCAAGAACGACCAGACCCAGGGCCGTGTAGTGGTGCAGTTCACAATCGGCTCCGACGGCGTTGTACGTGACGCCCAGGTCCTGCAGGGTGTACGCGAAGACCTGGATGCCGAGACGATCCGCGTTATTTCATCCTCTCCCACGTGGGAACCCGGCATGCAGGACGGGAAAGCCGTTCCCGTATCCTTTGTGATTCCCGTGGTGTATAAACTGAGATAACAACTTAATTGTACATCGTTTGCACGACAGGTTTCTGGAGAGCGTGCTTTCTTGGTCTGGAGAAGCCTTCATATCCTCTGATCGACTGGACCAGATACAATACTGGGAATATTTCCAGACGGCCTATCAGCATCTCGGCCATTCCGGTATACTTGAGTATTGCAGGGAAATCGGCGTAGTTGGACATCGACCCTACATCTCCGAAACCCGGCCCCACATTGCCGATGCTGGCGATCGAGGCTGTTACGCCAGTTATGAAGTCAAGGCCGAAGGCGATATTGACAGCGGCGAAGAATACCATGATAAACAGATAGCAGAATATGTAGCGAAAGGCATCGTTGACCTGATCCTCGGTCCGGACATGACCGTCTACCCGGACACACTGGATACTGTGCGGGCTTGTTGTCTGCGCCACTTTCCTGTATACGCCTTTTGCCGCCAGGATCGCCCTGTCTATCTTGATTCCGCCCGAAGTGGAACCTGAACAGCCGCAGATGAATGAACAGAAGATAAGGGTTGCCATACTGAGCGATGGCCAGAGCGTAGTATCCTGAGTGGCGAACCCGGTCGTAGTGGATATGGAGGCTACCTGGAAGGATGCATCCCGTAGTGCGTTCCAGAACGAAGAGTAGCCTCCATTGAGTATCAGATCTCCGGTAACGATGACGATGGCGATGCCTACAAGGGCAAGGAAAACCTTGACCGTCTCTGATTTCCAGATCTTCTGGGGCCTTCCCCTCAGAAATGCAAGGAAAAGGATACCGAAGTTTATTCCTGCCGCCAGCATCGTCACCGTCAGGACAATCTCTGCCGCCGGGTTTGAATAAAAGGCGATGCTGGTATTACGGGAGCAGAATCCGCAGGTGCTGCAGGCAGACATTGCATCGGTAGCGGCGTCGAACCAACCCAATCCCGTCAACTTCAGGGCAAGAAATGATATAATTGTCAGCACGACATAGGTGGTGAGCATCTTGTTGGCGAAGTTATCACTCTTCTCCCCTTCAAATGATTCCCGCGCCACGGTCGATATTTCCGCCCCGGAAAGCATCGATTTGTCTGAACGGACGGTCAGCATCGAGAACAGAGTGACGATACCGACTCCTCCGACCCAGGCTGTAGAAATCCGCCAGAACTGGAGTCCGCGGGGAAGGGCTTCGATATCGTTCAGAATCGAAGCGCCGGTGGTTGTAAAACCGGAAACGCTTTCGAATATGGCGTTGACAAACGTAAACTCACCGCCATAGAACAGATACGGTAGCAATCCGAAGATGCAGGCAAGAAGCCACGCTCCGACGACGATGCAATTCCCTTCACGGAAATTCAGCTTGTGCTGCCCCTTTCTTACAAATATCAAAGGGTAAAAGCCAACGATCCCGGTAAGGAATGCAGAAAGAAGAAGAGGAAGGCGGCTCTCATCGCCAGGCGTACAGAACGCGATGATGCACGATACTGTCATAAGTGCCGCGACTAGCAGCAGCGAAACACAAATATACCATATGATGGTCTTCCAGTTCATTTCTTTTTGTTATGACGGGGCAAATTTATTTCGCCAGAATTCATTTATCAATACAATATTTTTTATATTTGCATTGATAATATCAATCACTACCAGCCTTATGACACTTCAGCAACTGCGTTATATCATTGCAATCGATGACTTTAGGCATTTTGGGAAAGCGGCTGAAGCCTGCGGTCTCACGCAGTCAACCCTGAGCCTTATGGTCAAGAAACTGGAAGAAGAACTTGATGTTCGTATTTTCGACCGCGACGCTCACCCGGTGGCGCCCACTGCAATAGGCCGGAGAGTTATCGACCGCGCCAAGGTCGTCCTGTATAATGCAGAACAAATAGCCTTGATGACCAGATCGGAAAAAGAACTGCTTTCCGGCCCCCTGAAAATCGCACTCATTTCCACGGTATCACCTGTGCTTGTCCCCGGCTTGTTCAAGTTTTTCGGTTCTGATTATCCGCACATTTCCCTGCAGACGGAAGAGATGCTGTCCAGTACTATAAAAGAAAAGCTCAGGAAAGCAGATGTGGATATGGGTATCCTTGCCGGCCCCCTCAACGATCCGGACCTTTTGGAGATTCCGCTATATCACGAGCGTTTCATGGCCTATGTCTCTCCGGACAACCCGGACTTTTCCCTGGACAGTATCACGACAGACAAGCTCTATGAGCAGCCGGTATGGATTATAGGCGACGGCCTCAGGCAAATGGCTCCGGGCGAAATGAAAGAAAGCGGGTTGAACTACGAGAGGCTATTTGAAGGCGGCCGGGTAGGCATACTGATACAGGTAGTAAACGACAACGGCGGTATTACCATTATTCCGGAAACCCATTCCGATTTGATAATGTACAGCCAGCAGCGCTGCCTGCGCCCCATCATAGACCCTGTGCCCAGCCGTACAATCTCTTTGGCTATCCGCAGCGACTACATACACGAGGCTAAATTGAATGCCGTAGTGGACGCCATCAAGCATATCATACCAGGAACTCTGCTTGACAGCGTTATCCGAAAAGAACGACTTGTTCTATAACTACGAACCAGTCTTGTTTCAATCTCCCTCTAGTCCGGGTAGAGCTCCAGCATTGTCTCGTAAATGCCGCGGATGAGCTCGGGTGTCTGATAGGGAACGAACTGCAGTTTGCCGCCAATAAAATCGTGATGGCCATTGAAGCCGGAGCCAATCATAAATCCGAAGTTATCGGCAATACACTCTTCTGCGGCTATGAGATAGTCCGAGTTGCTACCGACAATCTGGTAGAAGTCGGATGCCTGCTCGGCGGGAATCATGGTGTCGGGATCATCCAGCGGGACAAGTACGCATTTCGAATAATCGAAGAAAGAAGCACCTGGATCTGTTTTCGCCACTTCTGCATAGTCTGTTTCATATACGCCGACCATGGTGCAACGACGCTTCTGTCCGTTGATGGTGAATTCGGCCCAGTTGTCGAACCGTTCCACGTCCGGATTCGCCAGAATCAGATTCCGCACCTTAGGGCCGAATTCAACCTCGTGGTCCATCACCGTAAAACCGATGAGACTGTAAAAGCGCTGGCGGAAAGCAGCATCCTTGCGTGACAGGCAGTGGAACAGCTCGTGCGCCAAAATGCAGGGAGCGATGAGGTAGATATACTCGTTGTAGTCGGCCGGATAGGGAGGCTGCTTCCCCTGCCACAGGCTGGACAATATATCGACGAAAAAGGAACTGAGGTAAATCGTATTCCCGAAGGTGAAGCCGGCGGCTCCGCCCTCGTTATCCATATTACTTTTGACGAAGCAGATTTCTTCTGTTTCAGGCAGGCCGATGCCCAGGGCGTCAAAACGGGCTTCGATGGTGGTTACAACAGCGTCCACGGCCTTCTTCTCTTCCTCGGTGAAGTCTTGTATCTGGCTGGCTGAGAAGTCCTTGAATTCGTCGATCGTTTTGCCGGTGCTACAGGACTTCCAATCGATGTCATTCTGTGTGAGGGAGTTGAAATAGCCGGTGTTGGACATGTACATCTGCCTTCCTTCTTCGGCCGAGGCATACCGGTGGCTTAAATGGGCCACCTCTTCATTGTCGGTGCCGGGCTGGCAGCCTGTGAAGAGGGGGATGGCGCAAACCAGGGCCAATAGTGCGAGACGAATAATCCTTTTCATATTCTGGTATTTCTGTTGATCTGACATATTGTTACAAGCTAAGGCTCAGCCAGGACAGCCTTGACGCTGTCTTTGTACTTGCGGGAGACAGGGATGGATTGCCCGCCGACGGAAACGATATCCGGCGAGACAAGCGCCGCCTCGGCCAAATTGACCAGAAAGGAGCGGTGGACACGGAGGAATCCGGGGCCCAGGAGGTTTTCCCACTGGCTGATACCGGTCCGGTTGCGATACTGCCCCCCGTCGCGCGTGATAATGCACACTTCCGAATCGCGGGATTCGACATAGAGAATCTCATCCTTTTTCAGGGATACCTTCTTATAATCCGATATGAATGATACAGGGCGGTCTGAAGGATATTTCTTCCCCAGCCACCGCAGCAGCAGATAATGTCCATAGGCCAGAATTGCAAGAACGGCCGAAACGAAAACCGGATTCCCGAGCATGGAGGGAACAGACCATACTTCCCATCCGTCAAGTCCGTTCATGGAAATAAACAGCCATTGCCACAGGTAGATAAAGAAGAAGGTCATCAGCATCACCCCAAGAATGATGTATATGGTATCCAGGATGCGCTTGCGCCCTTTCGACTGTTTTTCCACCCGGGGGAGGAAGAAAGACAAAGCCATCGCGGCCGGAAGGAAAGAGAGGCTCATCAACGCCGACTGCCACAAACCGTATTTGAGGCTTGTGAGCAGAAATGCCGTTAAAACGATGGCAGCCAGCCAATAGCCGACGATGATGATTCCTTTCTTCATTACGGATACAAAAATACGCATTCTCCGATGAAATCCATCGTCATGTTCCGGTCTTCAGGCAGATTGTGGGGATTCAGCAGGAGGTTGCAGGGATTCAACCTTGCATTTCTACCCTGTATATGTGTACCTTTGCAACAAGGAATTCCGAAACCAAAAGTTGAACGTAAAATTGTTTTGCCATGTTACCTCTGACAAATCTTTTCTCCCTTTTCATCGCCGGCGGCCCCGTCGGAATGATCATCATCACCCTCCTTTTCATCGGCCTTTTCTTCGCAGCATGGAAAGCTCCTGCATGGGTAAAGGAGATCGGCATCGCAGCCCTGATAGTCAGCATCTTCTGGACGATTCTTGGATGGTTCCAGATCCTGGACTACCTGGCGGAAAACTCTGACATAGCCAGTACCATCCTTGCCGGCGGCATCAAGGTCAGCCTTATCCCGGTCCTTTACGGCCTCATCGTGTACTTCGTCTCCCTGGTCCTCCGCGTCATCCAGAAACCGCGTATCTGAGCTAATCCACAGTTTCTATATAGAAGCTGAACGGACGAAAACCGTCGTTGCAGCTGATCATGGCGCTCATGGGATCCTTCATCCAGCCGTCGTAAAAGTTGCCTTCCCCCCTGGCAAGCGCCTCCACGAACTCCCGCATGGAGTACCAGGCTGCGGGACACATTCCCTCCGGGCATTTGCCGTCCTCTGAAATCCACTCCTGCCCCACCGTAACGTCACATGCATGTTCGATGGGGTTTTCGTATTTTGCCATGAGATCGGGATAGACCGTCTGACGCAATGCAGTGATTTTCACTTTTTTCATGATGCAAAAGTACTATTTTTATTCTTTTTTTCTTATATTGCGACCGTTGTATTGATACGATGCGTTCGTCCCTTCGCATAACAGCCGCATTTGCCGCGATTGCCGCCCTTTGCTCCTGCATGCAGACGGCGGACATAGACGTGCCCCTGGACGGCACCCGGCAGGTGGGCTTCGACATCAGCGTAACCCGGGAGGGTGAGGCCATAGAACAGGGGCGCCACGGCATCCATACCAGGAGCACAGACGGCAGCTACGATTCCGGCAACATGATTTCCACGATGGACGAAGACATCCCCTTCGGCCTTGTGGGCATAGACTTCGACCATCACGCCGTTGTGGTTGACAACGCCAAGGTCAGTTCCGACGGCTACGGCTACAACGCCGGCCTGGGGACCATGTACTGGGAAGACCTGCGTTCGGAAATCATCACATTCAGCGCATATTACCCTTACGTCCAGTCTATCGACTATGGAGACGACTGCGAGCAGTACTCCATCCCGTACACGGTCAAGGAGGCGGACGCCGGTCCCCTCGTGTCCAAGACCGTAGAGGTGGCTGTGGCCCGCATGAACATGATTCCCCTTGAATTCCAGCACATTACCAACGACATCGGCTACCGCATCTGCGACATCACCCCGGACGAATCCCTCCAGGGTCTCATCCACCTCCGGAAGGTAGTGGCGCACAAAGTGGCATCCGCAGGCGTCTTCGTCAACGACTTGAACCTCAACCGCGGCTTATGGCGGCTACAGGGATACTACAGGAACCTGGTCATATTTGACGGCGACGCCAAGGTCGGAGTAGGCTCATCCAACGAAAAGTTCGTGGGATTCTCCACCCTGGAAGACCGCATGGCGGATTCTCACCGCTATTATTCCATCCCGGACGAAATCAAGATGGGCAGGCAGTATGTGGAGGTCGTCTTCGACGTCGAGGGCTTCACGCTGAACGGTTTCCCGTATCCGCCCATTGAAGGGGTGACTCTGAGGTATCCCCTTTACGGGCTGCTGCCGGACAATGTCTTCGTCTATGGCAGGCAGTACACCTTCCACATAGGAATAGACCTCAGCAGTGTTTACTCGGAGATCACATTCTCCCCTACCGTCCAGGGCTGGGAGACAAAGATTTATGAGGACAACGAAGACTTCTAGCTAGATGTGCCCGCCTCCCTGGGCTTCCAGCTGCTCATCCACCTTCTTTTTTTCTTCCATCAGCAAAGTAAGGAGCCAGTCTTTCTGCTCGTCGCTCAGGCCCAGGTCACGGCATGCGCTTTCGTAGCGGTTTATCACCGCCTCCTGATAACGGTGATAGACCATCGACTTGCGTATCTCGTCTTCGATGGTGCCGTGCTCGATCTCGTAGCTTTCCTTGTAATACTCCTTGTAAGCCCTCTCCGAAGTGAGGGACAGGCAGAAAAAGAGCATTGCGGACGCCAGGATGGCTATCCCGAGTATGCCCAGGACCAGAGGCACCTTCTGGATAAGCCCAAGCATGCTGAGGGTGCCCCCCGCAAGGAAGAATGCCAGGGCATGGAGCTCGTTCCTGTAGTATTTGAGCAGTTTCAGGAGTTTTGTTTTCATAACTTGAAGGTGTTTGATTTCCGGCTTTGGAGTATCTTTATCTTTACGGCGTTCTCCGCTTCCTTGGCGTCCAGGGCCTTCCTGTACGTCCGGCGGGCGCGGAGGATTTCCGCGTTGCGCTGCCTGAGGCTTTCCAGGTTGGACTTCAGGTGCCACTGCTGGTACAGCACGGACATGAAGGCTATCAGGAACATCACGAGGAAGCCGGCCAGTATGGTATTCTGGTTACGGGTTTTCAGCTGCTGAGTCTCATGCCTCAGCTGGGCGTTGTTCATTTCGGCGTCCAGGATTGCAAGGTCTTCGTTCTGGACTTTGATATAGATGGAGTCTTTCTCGACCATCAGGGAATCCAGCTGGAGGTAGGCGTCCGGATACCTTCCGAGCATGGCATACAGGCCGTGCTTGTGGCTGTGGCGTCCGTATGATGTGCCCAGGGAGTCGGCCTTGGCGAGGGCCTCTTTGGGCATGCCGCGAAGGCTCAGGTCATATATGTCCAGCTCCAGGCGTGAATCGGCATCGGACATGAGGCGGTAAACGGGATCCTGGACGAGGCGTGAATAGCACTCCATGAACTTGTCCCTGTCGCCCCTGGCGTAGTAGTAATCCGCAAGGGTCATGGTGAGCTTCATGCGTATCTGTGCGGAAAACTCCTGATACTCCCCTGCCAGCGTACAATACTCGAGCGCCTTCTGGTAATCGCCGGCCTTTATGCACTCGGAGGCTATCAGCAGATAGATATTGGGAAGGTCCTGCTCCATCTTGGCTTCCTTGCAGAAGCGGACCGCGTTTGTGAGATTCCTGACGGCAAGGTGATGATTGTCGCGATAACTGTGAATCAGGCCCACGATGCGGTATGCGTACATCTTGCCGTGCGGCTTCTTTTCCTCGCTCGCCATGCGCTCCATGGCCCGGGCCTCCAGCATCGCATCAGAAGCCCGTCCGATATGGACCAGGTACTGGCAGTATTCATGCATGACCGCATAGTAAAAAGTCCTGCAGTCCTTTCTGGAAACGGTCATTTCCTTGATTTCCGCCACGGCTTCGCACATGCGGTCATAGTCTCCCATGGCGAAGCGCACGGGAAACTCCAGTGCCAGGCCGAGGCATCTGATGCGGAAATCGTCTTTACGCACGCCCTCGGCGTAAAGCGAATCGGCCAGGGCGAGATTTCCTGGGTTGTACTGCTGCATCCTGCCCCAGGCATAACGCTGGAAGGTCTCCGAATCCACCTTGAGGCGGTTCACTATCTGCGCCCCGCAGTCAAAAGCGGCAAGGCACAGGGCAAGCGCGAGTACTATGTGACGGAGGCTCCGCACTACTGTTTCTTTGCAGCTGCTACCTGAAGCTGTGTGATGACGCAGGAGAGGAGCTTCTCCATGATGATGGGCTTCATGATGAAGTCGTCGGCACCCACGTTGAAGCCCTTCACCACGTCTTCGCTTGAGTTGAGCGCGCTCAGGATGACAATCCGGACGTCAGCGGTGGCGGGGTCTGCACGGAGCCGGCGGATAACTTCAAAGCCGTCGATTCCGGGCATCATGAGGTCCAGGAGGATAAGGTCCGGCTTCTTCTCTGCCACGGCGTCCAGGGCGAGCTGGCCGCTTGGGGCAGTACGCATCTCGAAATTGAACCGGGACAGCATCTTCTGCACCAGTATCAGGTTGAGGGGGATGTCATCCACGGCAAGCACGTTGAATGCTGAATAGTCGTGGTTCTGTGCGTAAAGAGGTGTCATATCTTGTCTGATTGGTTTTCTGTGGGAGTACAGGGAAGGGACAGCACGAAACGGGAGCCGCCCTGAGTGTATGAGGTGTCGAGGAAGACCTTGGCGCCCATGCGGCTGGCGATGTCCCGGCAGATGCTGAGGCCGAGGCCGGTGCCCTGCACGAAGTCGTTGAGCTTGGTGAAGCGTTCGAAAATCTTTTCCGCCTGGTCCGCAGGCACTCCGGTACCGGTATCAGTGACGGAATAGGTGACGAACCCGGGATTCTCCTTCAGGGAGCTGGACAGCCTGATCTCTCCGGACGATGTATGCTTGCAGGCGTTGGTGAGCAGGTTGATGAGTATCTGCTGAACGCGGCGAGGGTCTGTACGGAAGGTGTACGGGGCGTCATCTTCCGGAGCGTAATACATCTTCACTCCGGGCTGCAGGCGGTGTTCCGCGCTGGAAATGGCAGCCTCGGCCATGTAATTCACCTCCCCTTCCTCGTAGTTGATGCTGTAGTTGCCGACATCCATCGCAGAAGCGTTGAGAATGTCGTCCAGCAGCATGGTAAGCATCTTGGTGTTGTTGACGATGTGGCCGGCGAACTCCTCCTTCTCCTTTTCCGGGAAAGTGCCGTCCGGGAGGCTCAGAAGCTGCGAAAAACCTACAATTGCGTTGAGCGGGGTACGGACCTCATGGCTCATGTTCTGTACGAAACGGGTCTTTGCGGCATCGGCAAGACGCACCCTTTCGTTGGTTTTCTGGAGGGAGCGCGTGTACAGCAGGAAGAACACCATCACCACGGCCAGGACGAGAAGGAGAAGGACGGTGACCATGCGGTATGCGGTCTGCGCGCGGTGGGCCTCTTCATCGACCAGGGCATGCAGGACGTCATTGCCCATTTTGGCCTCTATCTCCGTGAGTTTGGACTGGTTGGCAGAGGCCAGCACCTTCTCCTCATAAGCGACGAGGTTCTTTTCTATCTTGAACGCCAGTTCCTTGCGGCCGTACTCCTCGGCTATGTTGGCGATGTATTTTACCTCCCTCAGGTGCCTGGACATTGTGACGATGTCGAACTCCTCGATAGGCTGGCCGTAAACCAGCCTGTCTATGTAGTTGAACATCTTATCCGCCGTGACGCTGATCTGCGGGAGCAGAGGGTCGGCAAGGCAGTAGTCCCTTGCATACTCGTAACGCTTCACGTCCCTCTGGTATGCCGCCAGTTTTGCATGGTGATACTCGCAGCGGAGGGTATCCATATGCAGTTTGCGGGCGGCGTCGGCCTTGGCGAGGAAGTAAGGGACGGAATCGTTGCCGATGGGATATGTATCCGACATTTCGCAATACAGGCGCGCGGCCGATTCCTCCCTGATGACGGGGTCTTTCGTGGTCTCATAAACCCGTATGGCCTCCTGGATATACTTCTTGGCGGAGATGAAGTCGTTCTGGTTGATGTAAAGCGATATGATGTACCGGTTGCCCATCCAGATGCCGTAAGGTTCATTGCGGGCCACCGCCTGTTCCCTCATGTCCTGCACGAGTTCCATGGTCTGGAGAAGTTTTCCGTGGAACATGAAATACTGCTGGGCGATGTCGTACGCATAATAGAAATAGCGGCTCTGCCCGAGCCCGTCGGCCACGCTCTTGAGCTCTTCCATGTAAGAGAGCACCTCTTCGTCTTCCTTAAGGGTGGTGGATTCCCTGTCCCTCAGCAGCGCAACTGCGTTCTTGAGGCGTTCCACATAGTAGAGGGCCTGGGCCTTAGCGTCATCTTCCTCCAGCGCCTTCTGCAGCAGGGCTTCGTTAGCCCGCTCGAAACCCGGCTGGCCTTCGAGCTGCTCCGCCTTCCTGAGGGCGGCATAGCAGTCGTCGTCGATCTGGTATGGATTGTTCTGCGCCCGGAGCGTCAGGGCCAGGGCAAACAGGGCTGTTATGACAAGCAGTCGTTTCATATCAGTCAAATATACTAATAAATCAGGAAGTCGGCGAGGAGGTTCATACCCTTGCTCTCATTCCATACCCCGTCGTTGGCAAGACGGATGGAGAACTTCGGGTTGCCGGCCAGGGTCGGTTCGGGATCCGGCAGGGCCAGCCAGAGTCTGCATTGTCCGGAAGCGCCTGAAGGTATCTGGATTTCAGTTGAGATGCCGATTATGCCGCTCTCGCGATGCCAGGTGCGGGGGTCCGAGCCCAAAGGCCAGCGGCCCAGCTCGGCGCCGGATTCGTTCGTGAGCACAAGGAATGCGTCGCGGGGATTCATCGGGGCGGCGAATCCTACGTTCTGGATCCTGAGGCCGATATCGTACTTGTGCCCCGCCGCCGGCTTGCGGGGGAAAGTGCCCTCACGGAGCACCAGGCGGTATCCCAGACGACGGACGACCTCGTCGTAGCAGCTTTCTGTCTGCCACCGTTTGAGGACATCCTGGTTATACTCGATATTCAGGTACGAGTAATGGTAATCCTCCATCGATTTGATGGCGCCGGGGACGCTGCCGGAAACTGCGCAGTGGCAATAGTCCGACAGTCCGCAGGTCTCTCCTCCCATGATGAAATAGCGGCTGTCGCCCTGCCAGTAGGTACGTTCCGACGAAGACCCGTATGTACCTGAATCGCTCGAGGAATTGAGGAAGCAGTCGTTGTGGCCGGCCACCCGCGACTTTACGGAACCGTCGTGCGCCGTTGCCCGGGTGAGGGTGTCGGCAACTCCGTAGCCATAGATCTTCATCTTGAACGTGGGGGTGCGGACAGCCACCTGCCTGTTCTCCGGCAGCGCGCCCAGAAGCGCGTCGAGCACATGCTTGCGGGGCTGGTAATCGGCGCTGGAACTGGGCTTGAAGTTGAAGTTGGAGGTATAATACCACTCGCCCCAGACCCCCACGAAACCGGCCTGCATCACGAAAATAACGTCTGAATACTGCTCCAGCAGGGGGCTGATCTGCTCGATATGACGGAGCACCCATGCCTCCGTGGCGTCCCATGGCTTGGCGCTGTCGGCGTCACTGTCTTTATACGCGAAACGCAGTATGCACTTGGCGCCGTTAGCACGCAGGGCCTTGAAATTGTTCTCCATGAGGGTGAGGAAGCTCGACGAAATGTCGGACTCCATGAAGCTGGTGAGATAATACCCCAGATAGAACAGGGTGCGGCCTGCGGTGCGCTGTGCGTTTATCTTGCTCTGTGTAAGGGCGCTGTTGCCCGGACGGTATTCCTGAGGCTTGTAGAATCCCCTCTCGGGGTTGGGAAAATCGGCGGTGGACTCGGTGTAGGTTATGGTCTCCGAGCCGGCGTCGAACTCTACCGGCTCCATCCTGAAGGCCTTGCTGCGTTTGACTTCTATCCTGCGGGAAGTGGATTTGGTGAAGCTGATGCCGTCCGACGACGTAACCGTGACGCTGAATCCGCAGGCGAAGACAGTAGGCGGGGCAAAAATCCAGAACTCGGTGCAATCCGACTCCGACGCGCCAAGTTTGACAGCAGGAGTGCAGTTGAGGGTGATTGACGATGACGCCTGGGACGACATGCTTGTCTCCGGCACGCCTCCGACGGGGACGGTGACTGTGGCCGGCCCGGCGATACGCTCCCCTCCGTTGCCCGTGATGGTGACTGACGATACCGATGTGCCTGCGCCGTAAAGCCTGAGAATCACGCATCCGCCCGCATTGCGGAAATGGAGCGTACGCTCGTCGGACGCGCATACCATGATGCACGCTTCCCTTCCGAAAGAACGTTCGGCATAGTTCTGGACTGCCGGATAATTCACTGACAGGGCCCCGGCTGTGCTTATGGAAACGTCTGTGCTGTAAGGATATACGGCGTAGATGGCATCCAGGGCTCCTCCGTTTGCGGCGGCGCTTGAGGTGAAGCGGCCCGATGCCTCTCCGTCCTGCCCGCCGAAGACATAGCCGGCGTTGCCGGTATTGCGGTCGAAAACGCTGATGCGGTCCCCGGCGTTCCACAGGGTATGGAGGTTTTCATCCACAAAAACCTTGGAATCATTCTCTACCGTTGCGAACAACGGCTCTCCGGGCACGGCGGCAGGCTCCTGCATGGTGCAGCACGCAAGCAACAGAACGGATGCAGACAGAAACGGGCGGATTCTCATCGGAAAAACTGTTTGGACCGATAAATATACTCAAAAAGGTATTAATTACAAAACCGGCGGTTCTATTACGCAGCGTTTCAGGCGTCCCGCATCTTCCGGAGGGAGTATTCCGGCCGATTCCAGGGCATCCACAGACCATGAATCTCGGGGGGTGTTCTCCCGGAACAGTACTATCGACCTGGCAGCCTGCCGGTCCCTTATGTACGGATGAAGGCGGAGGCTGTCTGCCGGAAGGGACCAGAGACGGAAAGGATGCGGAGGCGGGGAGCAGGAGACAAGGTCGCTTATGGCGTTGAATTTCTCTGCGTCAAAGCGATAGATATCCATGAGCTGCTCCTTGTACGAATAGCCGCCCAGCCTTTCCCGGTAACTGACCATCTTTGAGGCGAAATACGGGCCTATGCCCGGAAGGGCGTCGAATGCGGCCGAATCTGCACGGTTGATGTCTGTCCTGGGGATGACGATATAGGGCTCCAGGCGCTCGAAGACTGAGTCTGCGACCACATAGCTGCGTGCAAAGTCGGAGGGCCTGCGGAAACGCCCGCCGGCGGCCCGGTAATTGTCTATCGACTGCGCCTGTTTCTCGCTGAATCCCAGGCGGATGAGGTCTGCAACGCTCACAGTGTTCGGGTTGAAGCGGAAGCTCTCCACCCGCCGCGTCCGCTGCCTCTCCCGCTCCACCGCCGGGCTGTGCTCCGCGTTCTTCCTGACCATAACGACGCCGTCCGCCTCGTGCTCCGCTCCGCTGAAGATGGCTCCGGAAGACTTCGCTTCGCTCATCCCTCCCACCGCTGACGCGGCGGGCCCCTCCCGTTTACGGAACCACGGGTGGTTACGGTCCCCGGAGCCATCTCCGGCATCCGCTTCGCCGGAGGCGGCCAGCAGGCGGGTTGCCAGAGCTTCGTCGATGACGTAAACAGTATCGGGCCTGTCACGCAGGGACTGGATACGTAGCGACGCCGCACGGTTTATGAACAGTGCTGACTGATAACCGATTATGAGGAAGGCAAAGGCGATTGCGCCTACTTTGAAAACGGAGCCCGGAGCGCCGCTATCCCTGGGATTCCGGCTCTTCATAATCTCTCTCCTCCTTGTATTTGTTGCGGTGCTCACGATGCCCCTCCGAGGGGAGGCCGGCCACTACAATTACAATCTCTCCCTTGGGCTCCACGGCCCTGAAATGCTCCAGCACCTGCGCGAGCGTGCCCCGCCGGTGCTCTTCGTGCAGTTTGGAGATCTCTCGGGCGACGGAGCATTCGCGCTCCGGGCCGAAGACCTCGGCAAACTGTTCCAGCGTCTGCACGAGACGCCTGGGTGATTCGTAGAATATCATAGTTCTAGTTTCTTTGGTTAAACTGTCTAGCAGTGTGCGGCGGCCCTTTTTCTGGGGCAGGAAGCCCTCGAAGCAGAATCGGTCGCAGGGCAGGCCGGACGACACCAGGGCCGGTATGCAGGCGGTGGCGCCCGGCAGCGTCTGCACCTCTATGCCCTCCCTGGCGCATTCACGGGCCAGGAGGAATCCCGGGTCTGACACACCGGGAGTGCCGGCGTCGCTCACCAGGGCCACGCTGGCGCCGGCAAGGAGCTTTTCCTTCACGGCCCCGACGCTCTGGTGTTCGTTGAACTTGTGATGGGCCATCAGTTTGCCCTTTATGCCGTAATGCTGCAGCAGGACGCCGCTGGTGCGGGTGTCCTCGGCGAGGATGACGTCGGCCGAGCGGAGCACCTCAAGGGCCCGCAGGGTTATGTCGTCCAGATTTCCGACAGGAGTCGGAACTATGTACAGGATACCGCTCGGCATATCGCAAGTTTTTCTTATATTTGTGCACAAAGCTAATCAAATGTTTTCAGAAAACCACAAAAAATCCGGCTGCATAGAAGTAGTTTGCGGCTCGATGTTCTCCGGCAAGACCGAAGAGTTGATCAGGCGCCTCCGCCGCGCTCAGTTCGCCAACCAGAAAATCGCCATCTTCAAGCCCGCGATAGACAACCGCTACTCGGATGTGGAGGTGGTTTCGCACGATTTCCATAAGATTACATCCAAGCCCATAGCAGACGCCGCGGAAATGCTCGACATAACTCCCGACGTGGAAGTCGTCGGCGTAGATGAGGCCCAGTTCTTCGGCCCCAACCTGGTGGAAGTCTGCCAGACCCTCGCCAACAAAGGCGTGCGCGTCATAATCGCCGGCTTGGACACAGACTACCTGGGCAAGCCTTTCGGCCCCATGCCCCAGCTCATGGCCGTGGCCGAGGACGTACAGAAAGTCCACGCCATCTGCGTCAAGTGCGGCAACCTCGCAAACCATTCGCACCGCCTCTCCAAGAGCCAGGACCTCGTCGTCCTGGGAGAAAAAGACGTATATGAGCCCCTCTGCCGCGAGTGCTACAACAAGGCCCTGGCGGAAGACGAAAAGAAATAAACCATGGCAGGCAAGACAACACGTTTCTTCAAATCCCTCCTGAACATGTCCAACTACGTCGATCTCGACGGAGCCGGCGTATCCATACGCCAGAACATCTACTTCAGGGGGCCTAACGTATTCATTCTCGCCTGCGCCATCATCATCGCATCCGTAGGACTGAACGTCAACTCCATCCCGGTGATTATCGGCGCCATGCTCATCTCGCCGGTCATGGGGCCCATACTCGGCTTCGGATTCAGCCTCGGCGTGCACGACGGCCAGCTGCTCAAGGATTCGCTCCGCAACTTCGGCATCATGGTGGGCATAAGCATACTTGCCTCCACGCTGTTCTTCGTACTGAGTCCGCTCAACCCCGAGCACCCCACCGAGCTTCTCGCCCGCACCAACCCCACTATCTACGACGTTCTGATAGCCCTCTTCGGCGGTTTTGCCGGGATCCTGGAAAACTCACGCAAGGAAAAGGGCACCGTGCTTTCCGGCGTCGCAATCGCCACCGCGCTCATGCCGCCCCTCTGCACCATAGGATACGGCATCTCCATCCTCAACCTCAGGTTCATCCTCGGCGCGGCGTACCTGTTCCTCATCAACAGCATTTTCATCGCCCTCGCCACCTACCTCGGCGTCAAGTACCTCGGATATCCCATAGTGGCGGACATCCCCGGTTCGCAGAAGCGCCTCACCGGCAGGGCCGTGGCCGTCGTCATGCTTATAATGATCGTGCCCAGCGTATTCTCCGCCGTGGAAATAATCAAAGACAGCAACTTCAAGATCCACGTGGCCCACTTCGTGGAGGAGAACAAATCCATCGGCAAAGGCTTCATCTACTACTCCCGCACAGACATGACCACGGATCCTCCCACCGTGGAGGTATTCCTCTCCGGGGAGAAGCTGAGCGGCGAGGAGCGCGAGCGCCTGTACGCTTCCGGAGCTTCCCACGGCATCGCCAGGGAGCAGATAATCATCCGTGACGAGGCTTCGATCCACCAGCAGAAGGTTTCCGATTCCGAGATTCTTCGCGGCGTGATGGAACACTCGGACCGCCAGATCCAGGCCCTCCAGGACTCCATCGCCCGCCTCAACCTCAAACTCCAGGAGTACCGCAGGCTCGGCCTGGACAGCCTCCTTACCAGATAGTACCGGAAGCCATAGTGCCTCCGGCAGACTACGGCCGCAAGCGGCCTATCCCTCCCAAAACAAGTTTTGGGCCCCTCCCACTCACGACTGCGTGGGCGCAGACGGTCAGCCGGAGGCACTATGGCTTCCGCAAAGCAGCACGGTCTTTGTAAATAGAAGGAAAGTATTTATATTTGTCAATATGAAAAGGATAGTATTGATCTTCGCGGCTCTTGCACTATGTGCTGGAGCGGCCGCCCAGAGCACCTGGTTCGCCAAGGATGCCGGCACCAAACTCAGTTACGAGCAGAAAGACGCCGACGGCAAAGTCACCAACTCATTCAGCTATCTCGTGACTTCCTGCACCACAGAAGGCGGCAAGACCGTCATCAACTACGACATGCTCGTCCCCATCCTCGACAAGCCCGTCTCCTGCAACGTCTGGAGCGAAGGCGGCTGGTTCCATTCAGACGCATCCGGTTCCCTCGGTTCGGTGGGTTCCGACATCAAAGTCTCGGGCAACGCGCCCATACTCCCCGAGTCTCCCACGGTAGGCGCAAAGCTTGAGAACTGCACCATCAGCATAGAGAGCCTCGCCACTACCGCAGACTACACCAACGTACGCATCTCGAAGCACGAAGAACTCACCACCCCCGCAGGCACTTTCGACTGCTGGTGCCTGGAGTTCGACACCGCCACCAAGATGGCCTTCATCAAGGCTATCACCAAGACAGAGCAGTGGATGGCCAAGGACGTAGGTGTGGTAAAGACCGTCGTCAAAGACAAGAAGGGCGGCATCCAGAGCGTAACGGAACTCGTCAGCATAGAGAAATAACATGAGAAAAGCATTCTTCGCACTCCTGGGTGCAGGCCTGCTGATGTCGGCCTGCACAATCAGCGACATCCTGGGGATAGACTTCAGCTACGACATCAGCGATCCCTGGGGCTCTTGGGAGAAGGTGGAGCCCGGCATCTATGTCTGCACAGACGAGGACCTCGGCAAGGGTGAGCTCATCGCAAAGGGCACGGACAACAGCATGATTGTCTGCGAAACCGAAACCAGCAGCCCCATCCCCGCCGAATTCAAGGCCTACGACGGCGATAAGACAACCTATGAATTCGGTTACGGCGAATACAAAGGAAAGCAATTCCTCAAGTGCTCGATCCACGTTGCAAGCGAAGAGAAGGGGTCCACCATGGTGACTGTCCTGACCGACGTCAAATCCATCAAGGCCACCTGGGGTGCCGAATGCTCGAGCCTTGTGACTTTCCCCAAGAAGTTCAAGAAGGTGCACAAAGGCGCCAAGTTCCTGGAGAATTACAAATGGATCTGCCAGAAGTACCAGACCCTCCCCTATCAGGCCCCAGAAGACCAGCTGGTATATTCTTATAAGGAATACGGCACCAAGTGGTTCAGCAACAGGTACCCGTCAGACATGGATGCAAAGAACTGGGTCATTCCTTACAGCGGCCCCGGAAAATTCGAATACGAAGAGGTCTGGAAGCAGATTGACTGGGACGACAGGGGCAATCACAAAGCCCTCTGGGGAGGCTGTGACTTCGGGAAGGTATTCAGGGTAGAGGCATGCATCAGCGGCCTCTCGTACGAAGAAGCGGCAGCTTTCATAGATAAAGTGAGGAGCCAGGCAAAGTACAACAAGACATACGAAGACTACGCCGATGGCGCAAACTCCATGCAGTTATACGTTTACAGCGACGACTCCACCGAGAACACCGAAGGGTACAGCGGATACATTTTCCCTTCCTACAAGGTAACGTTCACAAACGCGATTATGCCGCAGTTTGCTTCCACCCTTACCATCGAATACGAAGTACAATACGAGACTTACATCTAGCCGGACCGTCTGCCAATAAGGTAGAAGCACCGGTAGCAAAAGAGGTTTCGGCCGACTTTGAAAATGCAAGCTTGTCGCAGCATTTTTGTATCAGGAGGCCGAAGCCTCTTTTGCGTGAGGTGCGTCAATTCCTCGGATGGTGCTTCAGCACCTCTGCCTGCCAGGTGTGCGAATCTATGTGCGTGTAGATTTCCGTGGTGAGCACGCTCTCGTGCCCGAGCATTTCCTGGACTATGCGGAGGTCGGCCCCGTTCTCCACCATATGGGTGGCGAAGGTATGGCGGAATGTGTGCGGAGAGATCGACTTGCGCACTCCCGCCTCAAGGGCTCGGCGCTTGACCATATTGAACACGGAAACACGGCTCAGGTCCTTGCCGAAGCGGTTCAGGAAAACATAGTCCTCATATCCGGGGGCAGGCTCCGGGCGCACGGAAAGCCATTCGTCCAGGGCATCCAGGGCCGGACGGCCTATGGGTACCAGGCGCTCTTTGTCTCCCTTGCCTATTATCCGCACGAAGCCCCTGTCCGCATCAATGGCAGACAGCCGCAGGCCGCAGGCCTCCGAAACCCTGAGGCCGCAGCCGTACAGGACTTCAAGGATAGCACGGTCGCGCACGCCGGTTGCGGAACCGAGCGGAACGCCCTCCAATATGGCCGTAACTTCCTCTACGGAAAGCACTTCCGGCAGATACCGGCCGAGTTTGGGAGCGTCCACCCTGTCGCAGGGATTGTCTTTGCGCTCCCCCTCCAGGATGAGATAATCGAAATAGCAGCGCAGGGCGCTCAGGGCATGCGCCTGGCTGCGTTTGCTCAGGCTCCCTGCGCGGCCGGCAAGATATGCGGATACGTCGTCTGACGTGCAGGCCGAAGGGTCTGCGCCGAGATACTCGAGGAAAGAGGACACCTCCGCGCTGTATGAAGCCACGGTATTGGGCGACAGGCGGCGCTCTATGGAGAGATGGTAGGCAAAGCGGTCCACACACAAAAATAAAAAAAACTTCTTATCTTTGCACTCTTATTATGAAGAAGTTGCTCTTTGCCCTGGCGGCAACCATAATACTCGCATCCTGCACCGATTTCGGCGCGGATACTCTCCCGCTGCACCGCGTCACAATCATGTACGCGGCGTCTTTCAACAGCCTCAGCTCGGAGATTGCGACAGACATAGACGAGATCTGCGCAAGCGGCCTTCCCTCACGCCAGAGCGGCGACGTCTTCCTCGTCTATTCACACATGCCCTGGAAATACGGATACTACAGCGTTCCCACCGAGCCCGTCCTTTTCCGCGCATGGGCAGACCCCGACGGCACCACCCACAGGGATACTCTCATCACCTATCCCAGCTCAGACGTGAGCTCCTCCCCGGGAGTGATGCGCAAGGTGCTGTCCGACGTCAAGGAGCTCTTCCCCGCTCCCCATTACGGCATGGTGGTTTCTTCCCACGGACTGGGGTGGATTCCCAGGGATTACCACGAGAACTTCGGTTTCGTCTTCGACAGCTTCTCCACCGGCGCTGCCGGCACCAAGGAGTTCTGCATAGAGAACGTCGATGGCTCCGGCATCAACATAAACGAGCTGCCCGACGCCCTTCCCATGTACTTCGACTTCATCATAATGGACGCCTGCCTTATGGGAGGCATAGAGACTGCGTGGGAAATAAAGGACCGTTGCAGGTATCTCATGTTCTCCCCCACGGAGATCCTCAGCAACGGCATGGTTTACGACAACATGGCAAAATCGCTCACCAACATGGTGAACCCGGACGTCAAAAGCATAGCCAAAGAGTACTTCGACTATTACCAGTCGATGCCGGGAGTGTACCAGTCGGCCACCATCACCCTGCTTGACTGCACCAGGCTGCAGCCGCTGGCCGACGTATGCCGCAAGCTTGTAAGCATATACCGGGACGCCATCAACGGCACCAATTCCGGCAAGGTCCAGGCTTACTTCTACAACAACCTTCACTGGTTCTTCGACCTCAGGGACATTTTCGTGCAGGCCGGGGCCACGGAAGAAGAGATTGCGGAGCTTGACGATGCCCTGAATTACGCGATACTCTATACTGCATGTACTGAGTGGTTCCTTTCCGAGCTCAGGCTGGAAAGGGTATGCGGCCTGAGCATGTACAAGCCGTACGCCAATCTTTACGAGCTGAACGACTTCTACAGCACCCTCTCCTGGAACAAGGAAATTGGACTCCTGCCATGATAATAGACGGAACAGCTCTGGCACAGGGAATCAAGGAATCCCTGAGGGAACGCGCCGCCGCACTGAGCGGGCGCGCAGGACGCCGTCCGTGCCTTGCAGTCGTCCTGGTGGGAGACAACCCCGCCAGCCGCACTTACGTACGTTCCAAGATCAAGGCAGCCGCTTTCGTGGGAATAGAAGGCCGCGAGGTTGAATTTCCCGCAACGGTCAGCGAGGAAGAACTCCTTAAAGCCGTCGCCGCCCTCGACGCAGACCCGCTCGTGGACGGCATCCTGGTGCAGCTTCCCCTTCCGCATCAAATCAACCCGGACCGAGTACTGGATGTCATCAGCCCGGAAAAAGACGTTGACGGTTTCCACCCGCAGAACGTCGCAGCGCTCCAGCTGGGCCGCCCGTGCACCGTCCCCTGCACCCCCAAGGGCATCATACGCCTGATAGAGAGCACAGGAACGGACATCGACGGCAAGTTCGCCGTGGTCGTAGGCCGCAGCAACATAGTGGGCAAGCCTCTCGCCAAGCTCCTGCTGGACCGCAACGCCACCGTTGCAATCGCCCATTCCCACACCCCGTGCCTGGCGGAACTCACACGCAGGGCGGACATCCTTGTAGTAGCCACCGGACATGCAGGGCTCATAGACGGCTACATGGTAAAACCGGGAGCCATAGTCATAGACGTGGGAATCACCCGCATGCCGGACAAGAGCATACGGGGCGACGTGGATTTTGACTCTGCCAGCAGGTATGCAGGCTTCATCACCCCCATGCCCGGAGGCGTAGGGCCCATGACCGTTGCCATGCTGATGGAGAACACCCTCGAATGCTTCGAGAAGCGAGTGGTCAACGCTTCCCTCTGACAATCAAACAGATACGTTCAACTTCCTCTTCCGGCAGCTCCGGATAAAGGGGAAGGGCTAGAACCCGCTCCGATAGGTTTCGGGCTACGGGTACGCAGGCCGGCAGCTTCCTGTAGGGGGCGGCGTCGCAGACGAGCGGCCAGAAGTATTTGCGCGCCTTGACTCCGGAGGCCTCCAGGGCATCAGACACGGCGTCGCGCCTGCGGCGGTCCTCAAACAGTACCGGCATATAGGAATGGTTTGACTCAGCCCCCTCACGCAGGCTGAAATATGAAACCGAATCGCCGAGAAGGCTGCGGTAGAGCCCGGCTAGCCGCTCCCGGGCCCGGAGAGCCTCGTCGATATGCCTGAGGTTGCATATGCCCATGGCACAGCGCAGCTCGTCCAGTTTAGCATTTCCCCCGGCAGAGGCACAGGTTTCCGTATCCCGTATGCCGAAGTTCTTCTCGTCGTCAAGCGCCTGCCCCCGTGAAGGGTCGGACCAGCAGACGGCCCCGCCCTCCACGGTGCTGAACACCTTCGTGGCGTGGAAGCTGAGCACCGACGCATCGCCACGGCAAACCACAGGATCGCCCTTGTAGCGCACTCCGAAGGCATGTGCGGCGTCGTATATCACCCTGAGCCCATGCCGACGGGCCACGTCCTCTATGGCATCGGCGTCGCACACGTTGCCGTAAACATGCACCGGGAGGACGGCTGAGGTGCGGCCGTCCGCCAGTTCTTCCAGTCGCTGCGGGTCAAGGGTGCCGTCCGTGGGCAGCACGTCGCAGAAGACGGGCTCGAAGCCCAGCCGGGATATGGCATGCACCGTGGAGGCGAAGGTAAATGGGGTGGTTATTATCCTGCTGCCCGCCGGCAGGCCCATCACCCTCAGCGCGGCCTCCAGGGCCAGGTGCCCGTGCGAGAAGAGCGTGAGGCCGTCGCAACCCAGCCATGCCTTGAGCCCCGCCTCGAAGCGTTCGTGCATTGGGCCCATGTTGGTGAGGATATGGCTGTCCCAGAGCGGACGTATCTGTTCGCAGAACTCCTCGAAGGGAGGCATGGACGTGCGTGTGACTTTTATCATAGGCGATACAGCAGGTTCATCCAGAGTTTGTGCAGGTTGCGGCGGATCTGGTATAAGGTGACTGGGAGATTGCGCGGGGCGAGCATGCGGAGTATCTGCCCGGAGGCCGCCATATCGTCTGAATCGTACAGGCTGATACGGCGCTCGATAACGGCGGAATACCTGCCGCCCGTGTAGCTGTCAAGAGCGCGTAACATGTTGCGTATCAGCACCCTGTACGCAGAATGGGCAGCCCCGTGATGGCGTCTGGTCCAGGAGCCCGGAAGGCCCTGCCTGTACACCGCCATGCATTTGCCCAGGTACACCATGCCGCCGCGCAGCGAGCCTTGGATCTGAAGGGCGAAGTCGTTGTAAAGGGCCTCACGCATAGGCGTCTGGAGCATGTAGGCATCGCGTCTGCAGAGCAGCGAGCAGGTGACTACATATCCCCCGCCGCCAATGATCACCTTTTCCACCGGAATAAGCGTGTCCCGCCTGTACGGGGCATCGTATATCACGCTGCCGTCCGGGCGTTCGCGCCGTGCCGCGCAGGCGCAGATGTCCGCATCCGGATGCTTCTCAAGAGCCTCAACCTGCAGGCGCAGCTTGTCCGGAGAACTCCAGTAGTCGTCGCCCTCGCAAAGTGCCACGAACTCGCCCCTGATGTAAGGATAAAGGATCTCGCGCGATATCACCACTCCCTCTGAAAGACGGTTCCGGGGCGCGTAGAAGCCATATATCATCTCCGGGTACCGGGATTCGTACTCACGGATGATGTCTGCGGTGCCGTCTGTGGACGCGTCGTCGTGCACCAGCACCTCGACGGGCCAGGGAGTGCGCTGGCTTACGAAGCTCTCCAGTGCATCCCGTATCCACTTTTCGTGGTTGTACGCCAGGCATATCACAGTTACCTTTACCTCACTCATACAGGAAACTGCGTTGGTCCAGCATGTCCCGCAACTGCTCACGGGGCACGTACATTATTGCGTCGATTACGGAGAGGCCCTGCACCGGAACGCCGTCGTGCTGCCTGTACGGCGGGATGTCGGAGTGGAGGAAATCCAGCCTGATGCCGCGGGCGCGGAACTTATCGGGGCTGTACAGGCGGGTGCCGCCGATGGCGTTCACATAGCGGTCGGCGCCGAAGTGCCTGCAGAAATGATAGATGCGCTCGTCGAAGTGAAGATCGCTGTTGCCTGGCACGTCGGAGGTGAATGCCAGGGGCGTGGAAATATACAGATAGTCGCACACCTGTCTTATGGAGTGCGTAAGGAAATCATTGAGGTTGAGCGAATCACAACCGAAAATGCGCTCCGCCAGGGCATAGCCCCCGTTGAAGCAGGGAGCCTTGTGGTAAGCCATCTCCAGCGTGCGCAGCTTGTCCTGCCGATTGAGCGGAAGCAGGCGCGTATCCCGTATGAGCCGGTGGCAGCTCTGGTCTTCCACCTCTATCCGGAAGTACTGCACCCGTCCGTTAACCATAATGAAGTTGCGCGGAATCCATGACATCTTCATGAACGCATAGTCGTCGCCGACCAGGAAGAGGTCCGCGCAGTCGATCAGCTGCCAGTAAGGCAGATACGGCAGGAAGTACGGCTGGTTGGCGCTGATGGTCATAGGACGTCGCAGTAAGGTATGAGTTCCGGCGACGCGCTGTGTATCATCGCGGCCTTGCGGTCGTCTCCCACGTTGGTGACGGGAAGGCTGGAGAAGCGGAACAGTCCGGAGTCGTAGTATTCGTCGTCAACGCAGAGCATCATGCCGCAGAGGTAATCCCGGTACGGGGTGCCCTCCCATTCCGTAGGGAAGCTCCTCTGGGGGATAAACGGCTGGATTATATAGCCTTGCGGCTTGCGCAGGAGACGGCGCCACTCGGCTTTGGAAGTCAGGACTCCGGCATGCACGCCCTCGCTCTTTCCCAGCCGGCATGGCTTGATTATGTAGTCGTCCTTATGGGCCAGGGCGTCTTCCAGGCGGTCTTCGAGCGCATAGGTAGGGATGGCGTGCTCACGCAGGAATGCAGTCTCTTCAGCAGTGAGGCATTCTCGCGTGAACGCATCGTCGAACCAGAGCTGCATGAAGCGCTTGTCGTGCACAAGGAAGACGTTGCGCATGTCGCTTATGATGCCCCTGTCCATCATCGCCTGCAGGGTATCGTCGCCCATGGCCATGATGTCTTTCTGGTTGAGGGCGCTTATGAGGGTGCATTCAGGCAGGTCCCATTCCTCCCGCCTGCGCTCCACCTCTTCCGCTTCCAGAAGGAAGAAATCAATGTCGTGCGCCTCGTAAAAGCGTCTGTAAAGGCGAATCTCGCTTGTGCGGTCAGAACTCTTGAATACGTACATCCGTGGCCTTCCGGCTGCAAGCGCGAGCATCTTGTCCATGAGTTCGGGATAGCGGTCGCTGCATTCCGCGCCGGGGAAGCCTTTCAGGAAATCCTGCGCCCACGCCCTTGCGAACCAGGACAGGAAGATGCCGTGGCCGAAGAAACGGGAGGTTATTTCGCAGAGGCGGAGCGAGCCGTCCGTGGCGGCGAGGTAGTCCGGGCGCCAGGTGCCGAGGCGCAGGGGATGCCGGGCCTGTTCCTGCAGGATAGCGGTTTCGCGCACGCCCAGGGGCAGCCAGCGGGACCAGTCGCCGGCGAAGTGGCGGCAGCATTTTACCAGTATGGCATGCAGGCGCCGAAGTTCGTCGCGCCGCTGCGGGGTGATCAGCACGGGACGCGGATGATACCAACGGTAGTAGTATGAAGCCAGGTCGCTAAACATCGAAGAGACGCCTCTGGTATCCAAGGCACTGGAAGCCGTTACGGTTTACGAGGGGGATGCTTTCTTCGCTGATTCCCAGCTGCTTGCGCACCCAGTAGCAGATGCTTATGCTCATGCCGAGGGCATCGGTACAGTCTGTCATGCGTTTGATGGCGTCAACGCTCAGGGCCCTGTCCGGAGCCGTGCGGCCGCGCTGCTTGAGGTGATCCGAGTTGGACGGGCTGAGGTAGGCCTCATAGAGTTCGCGCTCCAGGTCTTTGCTGAAATACCCCAGATACTGCCCTAGCATGGCGAGGTTCTCCATGCATGCGGTAAGGAATTCCGGCTTGTAGTTGATGATGCCGGCGCCTTGCAGGGAGGCAAAGAAAGAGGCGATACGCTCTTCCGTAAGATACGGAATGACAATCGGTTGCACCAGTGCGGAATTGGACTGGACCCCGGCCTGCCGGCAGAGCCTGACCGCCTCGAGGCGCTCGCTGAGCGGCGCCGCATAAGGCTCCAGGATGTCCCGGAATGCGTCCGGCATGACCGAGACGCTGGTATTGAACTGCATGCGCCCCTTCAGGCGGGCGAAAAGATCCAGGGCCGACACTCCGTTCCATTTGTACTGAAGGTGCCTGGCGCCAGCCTTGGAGGCGACGAAAAGCCGTGCCTTTGACTGGGGACAGCACTCGAAGTGTGCTATGAATTCCTCAAGTATGCGGTGGGCGATGCCGGTGAGCAGGGTGGCTTCCTGGAAAGCTTCCGTCTTGGGAGAAAAGTAGTAGTAATGGTTGGCGTTGTCGGAACCGGGGCCGTTGTAGCGCTCCAGCAACTCCCTCACGTACAGATGGTAATTGTCGTAAGCTATGAGTTCCTGCCCGTGCACGCCGTCGGTCACCAGGCAGTACTGGCAGCCCACTCCGCAGCCCTTCACCGGGTTGATCTCGTATGTAAGCGCAGGGCAGCGGCCGGTGTAGTTGTGGATCTCCGGAGTGACGGCGGCAGGGTCGATGCTCTCGAGTTCGAAGTCCGTGGGCGGAAGAAGCGTGCGGCCCGACAGCTTCCGGGCGAGCATCTGCGATCCCCGCACAAGGCCCTCGACCGTTGCGTCGGAAGGCTCCACCTTTGCGCCTATGGCATGCAGATAGGCGCGGTCGACTGTTGCAGGTTCAAAGCCGGGCAGGTTATATACCTGCGACTCGTGGCTGTAAAACGGCTCGTATTTCATGATAGCTACGGAACGAGATTGGCAAGCTCGAGCACCAGGGTGCGGGTCTTCTCCCAGCCCAGGCAAGGGTCGGTAATGGACTTGCCGTACACATGTTCGCCGCTCGACTGGCAGCCGTCTTCTATGTAAGACTCTATCATCAGGCCCTTTACGAGCTTCCCTACGGTTTCGCATTCGCGGGCGCTGTGCAGCACTTCCTTGGCTATGCGTCCCTGCTCCTCGAAGCGTTTGCCGGAGTTGGAATGGTTGCAGTCGACCACCACTCCCGGATTTACGAATCCGCCCTCAGCATACAGGTCTGCCAGCAGGCGCAGCGTCTCGTAATGGTAGTTGGGATGCGATGTGCCGTGGTCATCCACATAACCCCTCAGGATGGCGTGGGCATAGGGATTGCCCGTGCTCTCCACATCCCAGTTGCGGTAGATGAAACTGTGCCCGTGCTGGGCGGCCCGAATGGAATTCATCATCACGCTGAGGTCTCCTCCGGTGGGATTCTTCATGCCCACGGGAATGTCCAGTCCGCTGGCCACCAGCCTGTGCTGCTGGTCCTCCACGCTCCTTGCGCCTACTGCCACGTAAGACAGCAGGTCAGACAGGAAGAGGTGATTCTCGGGGTACAGCATCTCGTCGGCGCAGGAGAAACCGGTCTCCGTAAGGGCGCGCAGATGCAGCTTGCGTATGGATACGAGGCCTTTGAAAAGGTCCGGACTTGCGATGGGGTCCGGCTGGTGCAGCATACCCTTGTAGCCGGCGCCCGTCGTACGGGGTTTGTTGGTATAGATACGCGGAACGATTACGATGCGGTCCGCTACCTCCTCCTGGAGGGGGCGCAGGCGGGATATATAATCGATTACGGAATCCTCGCGGTCTGCGCTGCATGGGCCGATGACAAGGAGCAGTTTGTCCGACGTACCGTCCAGGACGGCACGGATTGCCTTGTCGTTGGCGGCCTTGCATGCGACGCCCTCTGCCGTGACGCCGTACATTCTCTTTAATTCCTGCGGGCTGAAGAGCTCGCGTTTGAAAATCATGTTCATTTGGAAACAGGTTTGTCAAAAAGGGCCCTGCGCTCCGTCGAGAAGCGCATCAGAGCCCGCAGCATCTGGCTGTCACCGGAGGCGATGGCCTCCCTGATGTCTCCCATGCGGGAAGTGAAAAGGTCTATCTGGGCGAGCAGCTCTTCCCGGTTGAGCAGGAAAAGCTCGCTCCACATTTCGTCGTTTATACGGGCGATGCGGGTGAGGTCGCGGAAAGAGTCGCCCGTGTACTCTATCATGTGCGAGGTGTCCTTGCAGGTCATGAGCGCCACCGCGATGCAGTGGGTCAGCTGGCTAAGGAAGCCTATCATCTCGTCGTGGCGTTCGGGACTCAGGCGGCTTACGCGGGCAAAGCCCAGGGTCTGGCCGAGTTCTTCGCACAAAGCGATGGCCCCGGGCGTATTGGCATCCGTAGGGGTTACGATGTAATTGGCGCCGTTGAAGATGGAGCAGTCCGCATTTCGTATTCCATAAACCTCGCGTCCCGCCATGGGGTGGGCGCCGATGAATTCAAGGCCGGGACGCAGCATGCGCTGTATCTCATACACGATGGAGCCTTTCACGCCGGTTACGTCTGTGAGAACCGCTCCGTCGCGCAGGCACTGCTGATGCTCCCCGAGCCACTCCAGCAGCACATGGGGATACAGGGCGAAGACTACGATGTCGAAGCCTCCGGCGAACTCCGCAGTCACGTCGGTGGTGCCGCTTGCGATGAGCCCGCGCTCCAGGGCATAGTCTATGGTGTCCTGCGAACGGGAAATGGCGCCCACCATGTAGCCCTGGCGGCTCAATGCCTCCGCATAGCTGCCGCCCATGAGCCCGAGGCCCACTATGAGTATCTTTTTATCCTTGCAGAGCATGGCTGATTATACTTTCCAGAGTATCTGATAAAGGACCGTCGTTTGGTATTCTTGCATCCGCGGCGGCAATATATGCGGGCAGGCGCTGCGCGTAAAGGCGTTCCAGGGCCGCACGGTCGCGCGACAGCGGACGGTCGTCGGTAGGCTGGAGCAGCTCCGGCGGACGGTCGAGGAAGACGATGAGGCCGTTGCGCCTGAGGGCCCGTACGTTCGAAGGGTCCAGGACCGCTCCCCCGCCGGTGGCGACCACCATGCCATGCCCGGAGGCAAGGCTTTGGATTGCACTGCGTTCGCGTTTGCGGAAGCCGGCTTCTCCCTCCCGGGCGAATATGTCCGGTATTTCCATTCCGGAATCGCTGCGGATAAGGTCGTCTGTGTCTGCGAACTGCATCCCGAGGCGCCCGGCCAGGGCCTGCCCCACCGTGCTCTTGCCGCAGGAAGGCATGCCGCAGAGGACTATGTTGCGGCGGCCGCGCAGCAGCCACCGGTACAAATCATCGGCGACGCCCGGCTCATAGCTCCTGTCCAGGAACAGCTCCGATGCCCGCACCGCCTGTGCCACCAGCATCATGAGTCCGCCTTCGGCAGCTATTCCGCGCTCCAGGGCGTCAAGCACCAGCTCCGTGCGTATGGGGTTGTAAACGCAGTCCAGCACTCCGCGAAGATTAGGCAAAGCACTGATGTCCAAGGGCTTGCCGTCATCGCCCGGATACATGCCCACGGGCGTGGCGTTTATCAGCACCTCGCAATCGGCAAAAGCCTCCGGATTGCCGACGGGCAGCCTTTCCGGGCCGAAGTCGTGGCGTACTGCGAATACCAGCTTGCGGGCCCCGGCGGAACGGGCGGCTGCGGCAACGGCCTTTGATGCGCCGCCTGCGCCGATTATCACCACCGACGCCCCGCTGAAGCTCACTCCGGCATGCGCAGCCATGGCCAGCACGCCGTCCAGGTCGGTGTTATGTCCGGTGAGCCGGCCGTCAGCGGAACGCACTATGACGTTCACGGCGCCGGTCAGCTCCGCAGAAGGGGCCAGGGAATCCAGATAAGGTATTACGGCCTGCTTGTAGGGTATGGTGACGTTGATTCCCCTGAACTCCCCTTTCTGCAGGAACTCGCCCAAACGGTCAGGCTGCAGTTCCAGCAGCTCATACGGAATCCCGGTGAGCCGTTCGTGGATCAGCTTGGAGAAACTGTGCCCCAGTTTTTCACCTATCAGCCCGTAAGTCATTCTGTCTCAAGTAGTCTGTGCCGAAGTGAAGGGCCAGCAGGTCGCATACGGCGAGGGCCGTTATGCTGGTGGCGACTATGCAGATGCGGCGGACGATCGCCGGATCGTGACGTCCCGTGATTTCTATTGTGGCATCCTGCCCGGAGCGGAGGTCGATGGTCTGCTGGGGGAGCGAGATGGACGGAGTGGGCTTGACGACGCAGTTGAAAACCACCGGCATGCCGTTGGAGATGCCTCCGTTTACGCCTCCGTTATGATTGGTGAGCGTACGGGGAACCCCGTCCTGCATGCGCCAGGCATCGTTAGCCTCCGAGCCTTTCATTCCGGCGAGTGCGAATCCGCTGCCGAACTCTATCCCCTTGATACCGCCTACGGACAGCATGGCGTTGGCGATTACGCCCTCCACCGAGCCGAACCAGGGTTCGCCCACGCCTGCGGGAAGGCCTGCAACGGCAGTCTGGATGACGCCGCCTACCGAATCTCCCCCTGCGCGCGCCGCAAGTATGCCCGCAGTCATTTCTTCCTCAACATCCGCCAGCACAGGGAAACTGCGGTTATCCAAAAGCTCCAGCTGGGCCCGGGGATCCGGGGCGAAAGGCTCGTCCTGCACGCCGGCGCAACTGAGGATGTGCGTGCCTACGAGTATGCCCTTTGCCCTGAGGGCCTCAAGGGCGACAGCGCCAGCCGCGACTATACCCGCAGTGATGCGGCCGCTGAAATGGCCGCCGCCGCGGGGGTCTTCGAAACCGGCGTACTTTACGTGGGCGGCGAAATCTGCGTGGGAAGGGCGCGCAAGGCCCTCGAACGAGGCATAATCGGCGCTGCGGACGTCAGTGTTGGGAATGAGTATGGCGATGGGGGCCCCTGTGGAGAAGCCGTCCTTGACTCCGCTCAGTATGCTGAAGGCGTCGGGCTCCCGCCTGGCCGTCTCTGCAGTTCCGCCGGGGCGGCGCATGGCAAGACGGGCGGCGATGGAGGATTCGTCCACCCGCACTCCCGGGGCCATTCCGTCAAGTATGGCCACTATCCCGGGTCCGTGGGACTCCCCTGCCAGCGTCAGCACGACGCTCGTTCCTAGGCTGTTCTTCATTTGCGTAAGGAAATTATGTCACGCAGCTGTTCTGCGCTGACTGTCATAAACTTGTAGCTGCCGATTCCGCTTACCTGCACTATCTTGAATCCCTCGGCCGATTTCTTTTTGTCCGATGCCGCATAGCGCATGAGGGTGTCGGTGTCCAGATCGTCCTTTACCGGAAGGCCGAAGCGCTGAAGGAGGGCCTCCAGCCTCTCCCTTGCCTCGCCCGAGCTCATGTAGAGCATGCCCATCGCCACGGCCTCGCCGTGATACCAGCGCCCCTGCCCTGCGGCTTCTATGGCGTGCCCCACGGTATGACCGAAGTTGAGTACGGCGCGAAGGCCCTTTTCGGAAGGATCCTGCTGAACCACGTCTATCTTTATGCATAGGGCGTCGGCGATGAAGGATTCTATGCAGGAGCGGACGTCGGAACATGCCTCCAGCCTGGCGAACAGCGCTGCGTCGGAAGTAGCCGCCATCTTCACGAGCTCCGCGAGGCCCTCGGCATATAGCCTGGGGCTCAGGGTATCGAGCGTGGCGGTGTCTATGAGCACCCCGGACGGTTGGTGGAAGGCTCCGACTACGTTCTTCACGCCCCCGAGGTTCACCGCCGTCTTGCCGCCGACTGAAGAATCGACCTGGGACAGCAGGGTCGTGGGCACGTTGTAATAGTCTATGCCGCGCATGTAGGCGGCCGCGGCGAATCCCGCCATGTCTCCTACTACACCTCCGCCGACGGCTACAACCGCATCGCCCCGGGTGAAGCGGCGCTCCAGCAGGGCTTCCAGTATGAGCCTGGCACCGTCGATGGTCTTGCCCGCCTCGCCGCCGGGGACCGTAAGCACGCTGCCGTCGGGGCAGAGGGCAAGTACGGTGGCGGCATACTGCGGAGGCACGCCTTCGTCGGTGACTATCAGCACCTTACGATTCAAGTCCAACAGCTTGGGGGCATCCTTGAGGATACCCTTGCCGATGTGGATGTCGTACGCAGAGGCGGATGAGTTGAAGCGGAGGGTCATCAGATTTTCAGACTCTTGTAGTCTCCTATGAGCTTGAGACGGTCGCAGACGGTTTCCAGCTGGCGCATGAGGTCGCTGCCGTTTTCCGTACGCACGCTGCCTTCGAGCTCGGCGAAGAAATAGTGGTTCCAGAGCGGACCGGCCACGGGACGGCTGTGAAGGCTGCTCATGTTGAATCCGTGGGAACCGATGATATTCAGGATCTTTGCGAGGGCGCCGGCCTCGTTGCGCACCGTGAACACGAGGATGAAGTGCTCGCCGCTGGTCTCCGGCTGGGTGGCCTGGTTGCGGGCTCGGGAGAACACCGCGAAGCGGGTTGTGTTGGCGGTGGATGAATTGATGCCGCCGTCAAGCACCTGGAGGCCGTACAGGGCCGCAGTCTCGCGGGACGCGATGGCTCCGAGCGTAACGTCGCCGGCCTCGGCAACATGCTGGGCCGCAATCGCCGTATTTGCGAATTCTTCCGATTCCAGCCCCCTGCGGGTGATGTATTCCGCGCACTGAGCGAGCGCCTGGGGATGGCTTACCACCTTGCGTATGCTTTCTGAAGTGGCGCCCTTGACGCCCAGGAGGTTCTGGGACACGTCAAGGTCGAGCATCAGGTTGATATACAGGTTGCCCGTGAAGCAGAGGTCCATCACACCGCCCACGTCTCCGGCGAAGCTGTTCTCCACCGGGAGTATGGCCACGTCCGCCTCTCCGCTCTCGCAGGCGTGGTACGCACTGGCGAAATCGGGATGCGGAAGCATGGTGGCCTGAGGGAATGCCCGGCCTGCGGCAATGTGCGCGAATGCGCCGGGAACGCCGCAGTATGCTATCTTCATCCCGGCCATCAGGCGGGTCTGGTAAGACCGGGAGATGCTCATGACGTCCTGGAGGAACAGCACGTAGTACTCGCGGAGGGCAGGGTCCGACACGTTCCCCGCTCCGGCAGCTATCACGCGCGCTTCCTGCTCGGCGTCGAGTATGGGAAGCCCGTTGGCCTTCTTGTATTCCAGCACCTGCGCCACAAGGCGCATCCGCTTCTCAAAGAGCGCGGCAATATCCTTATCCACGGCCCGGATGCCGAGCCGTGCTTCTTCCAGCTGGTTCACGGTTTAAGCCTCCTCCGGCTCGAAGAGGTCCTTGCCTACTCCGCAGAGAGGGCACACCCAGTCTTCGGGCAGCTGATCGAACGGTTTTCCTTCAACGGCCTCGTCGTAAACATAGCCGCAAACAGAACATACGTGTTTCATAATTCTAATTCTTAAAAACGCAAATTTAAAGAAAATCGCTCACAATACAAACACGATTTATATGCTGTACCGGCTGAGATAATCCCTGAGCCCCTGACGGTACATATCCCCTACCGGGAGCACGGTGCCGTCGTTGAGCGTAACCTCCCCCTTCCCCACCTCGCGGAGGCGGCTCAGGGAGATGATGTACGAGCGGTGGATGCGCAGGAAGGCGTCCTCAGGGAGCTTCTCGATAAGCACCTTGAGGCTGAGCAGCACGAGTACGGGAGCCTGGGCGCCGTCAACATAGATCTTTACGTATTCGCTCATGCTCTCTATGTATCGTATCTCACTGATCCTCACCCGCACGGTGCGGTAGTCGGTCTTGAAGAAGAGGGAGTCGTCGCCGGGCGCGCGGCTGACCGCCTGACTGGCCTGCTGCGCGGCAAGGCGGGACCGCAGTTTCTCCGACGCCCGCATGAAATCGTCCATCCCGAAAGGCTTGAGCAGGTAATCGACCGCATCCACCCTGTAGCCTTCTACGGCATACTCGGAGTAGGCCGTGGTAAACACCACCAGGGGCGGATTGTCCAGGCTCCGCACGAAATCCATCCCGCTGAGCTCAGGCATGTTGATATCCAGGAACATGGCGTCAACAGTCTTCTCTTCCAGCACCCGCATGGCCTGCAGGGCATCCGTACAGGATGCGACCAGCTCCAGGAAAGGGACTTTGGAGATGTACGACTCCAGCTGGCGCAAGGCCAGGGGCTCGTCATCGACGGCTATAACTCGTATCATTCGGACTTGGGTTTTGACGGTATTTCAAGAAGGACGTCGAACAGGTCGGGATCCTCTTCTATCTGCAGATTGTAGCCGGTCCCGTACAGCAGTTCGAGACGGCGGCGTATATTCTGGAGGCCTATCCCCTTTTCCCCTCCGGAAGCGGCGCCCTTGCGGGAATTGACGCATTTGAAGACCACCTTGCCGTCGTCCTCCTTTATGCTGAGGCAGACGAACGACTCGGGGCTGCCCATCCCGTGCTTGAACGCATTCTCGACGAAAGATGCGAAGACCAGCGGCGGCACCTCGGAAGGCCCGGCGACGACGGGACGGGAATAATCTATGCTGGCGTCATCCGGATAGCGTATGCGCATCAGGGAGATGTAGTTGTCCAGGAAGTCAAGCTCCTGCGACAGGGGTATGGTGGGCTTGTCTGAATCGTAAAGTATGTGCCGCATCATCTTGGACAGCTCGATTATGCAGAGCTTGGCCATCTCCGGGTCGATATCCACAAGCGCGTGGATATTGTTGAGCGTGTTCATGAAGAAGTGCGGGTTTATCTGATACCTCAGATACTCAAGCTGATAGGCAAGGTTCTCTTTCTCCAGCTGCTGCAGGCGCTCACGCTCCCTCTGCTCGCTGAAGAGGAACTTGATGCCGAGGTTGGCGGCCAGCAGGAACACTCCGAGGAAGCCGCGCAGCAGGTCCGGGTCCATGGGGCGCCCGCGGGATCCGCCCGGAGGCGGGCCCTGCATGCGTCCGTCGGGCTCAGGAGGGATGAGGCCCGGATTGGGTCCCGGATAAAACAGCAGATAGTACGCGAAGAAAGCGGCCAGGAGCAGCCCTGTGGCTATGACATAGAGCGCAGTGCGCTTGTTGTAAACCAGTTGCGGGGCTATGAAGAAATTGTGGACGCAGAACAGCAGCAGGAACGGCAGGAGCATGAGCCAGGTCTGGAAAATGGAGACGAAGTCTATGGCTTCCTCCCCTCCCGCTATGCATTCAATCGCAATCCTTACTGCGGAGAGCACGAAAACAGCCACCCATGCTATGAGATAGATGGTGCTTTCCTTGCGTTCGTCCGGCCTTATGATTCTCATCACTGCTTTGCTTTGATGCAAAAATAGACAATTCACGGCAAAGCGCCTCCCCGTTTACCGAAAAAAACGTCCGTTTTGCTGAAACATTTTGAAAGTGGCAACAATCTTGCTTAATTTGCAGGGTAAAAGATTCGTATGAAACGCTTACTCATTGCCATAACGGTCGCGACTGTGCTCGGTTCCGGGTGCACCACGGACGTAATCGGCACGACCGAAGACCCTGTGGAAACCAACACGGACGACTCCGATCCCACAGAGGCGCTCGGCGCTTACGACAACATTGACGACGTGAGTTTCGCCCGTACCGTCACCGTCACATGGAACGGTTCCCAGGCCACCGTAGAGGGCGACGACCTGGGCCTTGCAAGCGTCAACGGCTCACAGGTGACCGTTGACAGCCGTTCCTGCACAGATATCGTAAAGTACGTTCTCACAGGCACTTCCACAGACGGATACTTCAAGGTTTACAGCTCCGTCAAGCAGGCCCTCGTACTCAGGGACCTCAGCCTTGCAAGCAGCGCCGGCGCCGCAATCAACAACCAGTGCCACAAGCGCACCTTCGTGGTGCTCGAAGGCAGCAGCAGCCTTGCCGACTGCGCAGTCAACTCCTCCGGCAACTATCCCGGAGAAATCTCCACCGAAGACATGAAGGCCGCCTTCTTCAGCGAAGGCCAGCTGGTATTCAGCGGCAGCGGCTCGCTCACCGTTACGGCCAGGGGCAAATCTGCAATCACCTCCGACGACTACCTCCGTTTCATGGGCAGCCAGAGCATTACCGCAACGTCCGTCCTCGGGCATGCGCTGCGGGGCAAAGATGCAATCTGCGTTGACGACGGCTCCATAGAGGCATCCGCATCGGCGGACGGAAAGAAGGCGATGACTTCCGACGGCAGCGTCACCATCAACGGCGGCAGCATCAGGCTTACCGCCGCAGGAGGCGTGCTATCGGAAACCGGCAGCTCCGGCGCCACGGAACTCAGCAGCTCGGCGGGCATCAAGTCCGACGGCGCCTTCATCATCACCGGAGGCACCCTGGTGGTCAAGAACAGCGGCCAGGGAGGAAAAGGCATCAGCGGCGACGGCTCCGCCAGCTTCGAGGGAGGGTCGGTTGACGTGAGCGTAAGCGGCTCGAACTATGGCAGTTCCGGCAACAACGGCGGTCCCGGAGGCGGCCCCGGCGGAATGCCTGGAGGAGGATGGCCCGGCGGTCCCGGAATGCCTGGCGGAGGCGGAGGCTGGGGCGGTGCAACCACCGACAGCAATTCCAAATCGGCCAAGGGCATCAAGTTCGACGGCGACATCAGCATCAGCGGCGGCGTCATCACCGTAACTGCCTCAAGCCACGAAGCCATCGAGAGCAAGGGCAAACTGACGGTCAGCGGCGGTGTGCTGTATGCTTATTCGGGGGCCGACGACGCCATCAACAGCGCCGGCGACATGCACCTCTCAGGCGGTCTCGTCTGCGGATGGTCCCCCGGCAACGACGGCATCGACGCCAACGGCAACCTCTATGTTGACGGCGCCACCGTGTACGCCGTCTGCACAAAGGGCAACCCGGAAGTGGCCATGGACGCCAATACCGAGGGAGGCAAGAAACTGTACCTGCAGAAAGGCGCCCTGGTAGCCGTAGGAGGCATAGAATCGGGCTCCAGCATCAGCGGAACGGCATATTCGACATCCTCATGGGGCAAGAGTTCCTGGCATGCCCTGTACGACAGCTCCGACAATCCCGTACTTGTGTTCAAGGCTCCGTCGTCCAGTTCCAACAGCACCATGGTCCTGTGGTCCGCCGGCAACAAGGTGACGCTCAAGTCGGACGTGGAAGTGAGCGGCGGCGAAGAGATATTCGGCGGCAACGGCAGAAGCGGGGCTACGGTGAGCGGCGGCAGTTCAGTGAACATATCGACATATTCCGGACAAAGAAGGTAGCGTTATGAAGAAGATAATCATACTGGCGGCGGCAGCGCTCGCCCTGGCCACCGGGGCCTTCGCCCAGGATGCGGTCAAGATCAACAAGAAGAACCTGGTAATCAAGGAGTGGAACACGGACGCCAAGTCCAACCACCGCGTCCTCGACCACCAGACAACCTATAACCCCGACGGAAAGAAGGTGGAAGAAATAGAGTATTCCTCTTCCGGGCAGAAGTGGCGCAAGCGCTACGAGTACGGCGCCGACGGCAAGGTGAGCCGCGAGCTGGTTTACGACGAGCGCAACAAGCTCCAGGGGGTGAAGAAGTTCGAATACAACGAATTCGGACGCAAGAAAACCCAGTACACCTACGACGCCAAAGGCAAACTCAAGACCATAAAGGTATTCGAATACATCAGCGAAGATGCTTGAAACCAGGCACATAGCTCTGGATGAACTTCCGGCCCTGCAGCAGCTCAGGCCCATCACCCTGGAGGAGATGGACTCGGTGAAGCTGCTCAACCGCATCGACACCAAATTCCTCACGGACGAGCAGACTCTGGTGGGGATACTGCAGGATGCGGTGGCCGCCGGTTACAGGGCTCTGGTTACGGAGGGGTCGAAGATCGCGGGGTACGACACCATCTACTTCGACACTCCCGGGCTGAGGATGTTCCTGGACCATCACAACCGCAGGCTCGTGCGGCAGAAAGTCCGCACACGCGTGTACGTTGCGTCCGGGCTGTGCTTCCTGGAAATCAAACGCAAGAACAACCACGGACGCACCAAAAAGAAGCGCACCGGCATCCCGCTTGCTGACTTCAAGGACTTCCGCGGCAACCCCGATGCCTGCGGGTACCTGGCAGGCCATTCGGATTTTACGGCCGACGACGTCTCCCCTTCGCTGGAGACCATTTTCCGTCGCATCACGCTGGTGAATCCGGCTATGACGGAGCGCCTTACGATAGACAGCTGCCTGGGCTTCCGGAACCTTCGCAACGGGGCGGAAAGCTCGCTCCGCAACGGGGTGGTAATCGAGCTCAAGCAGGACGGAAGGGTCGAAAGCCCCATGCGCGGGATACTCCTTGCGCACCGCGTAAAGCCTATAAGGGTAAGCAAGTACTGCATTGGCGTGACGCTTACGGACCACGTGGTCAAATCCGGACGCTTCAAGGTGAAAATCAGACAGATAGAGAAACAGATAAACAATAAAATAACGACCGACTTATGTTAGGACCCGACGATTTGGGCGAATTCAACCTCGCCGACGAAGACGTTTTCGACGTCCAGGCCATTACAGATGCCATGATGACAACCAGCCAGAGCCTAACGGAACTGGCGATACGCTTTTTCACGAACCTCCTGGTCTGCTGGCTCCTGGTTCAATTCTTCTATTACAGGAAGAGCCGCCGGCGCGACTACTACTTTACCTTCATGGTGTTCTCGTCGGCCATGCTCCTCCTGCTGTACATGATGGGCAACGCCGAGGTCGGCGTGGGCCTCACCCTCGGACTGTTTGCCATATTCGGGGTGATACGTTACCGCACGGAAACGGTTCCGATCCGGGAGATGACCTACCTGTTCGTGATCATTGCGGTTGCGGCGGTGAACGGGCTTGCACCCCTGTACAAGCTTGTGGGAGCCGCCGGGAGCAATCCGCACTACGTGCTCAACGCCGGCTCCACGGCGGTGCTGGGGGTCTCCAACCTGCTGGTACTCTGCCTGGTATGGGTTCTGGAAAGCGGCCGCTGGCTCAAGCACACGTCCACCAAACTCATACTCTACGACCGCATAGACCTGATAGTGCCGGAAAAGCGCAGCGAGCTCATAGCGGACCTTGAGAAGAGGGTCGGCGTGAAGGTGGACAGCCTGGAGGTCGGCCATGTGGATTTCCTGCGCGATGCCGCTTACATTAAGATTTATTACACCCTCGGCAAAGGCGAGACCGCTACCATAGACGAGCTTACCCGCGCCAAAGACTTCGTGAACCAATGAAACGCCTTATCACGCTGGCGCTGCTTGCGCTGCCCCTATCGGCCTTTGCGCAGGGTACGGTCAACGATCTGGAAATCGACTTACAGACACGCACCAACATCAGCGCCGACTGGAAGATAGTCAAGGGCCTGCACCTCGAGGCCGACTATGAACTCCGCACCCGCGACATGTTGAGCACAATCGGCCGCCACACCGGTACCATAGGATTGAGCTACAAGGTGCTGCCCGGCCTGAAAGCTGGCGTAAGTTACAGCTACATATACAGTTACGGCTCCAATGAAAGCTGGAAGGACCGCCACCGCGTGAGCGGCCAGCTGGGCTATACCTACAGGCTCGGAGACTGGAGCCTGTCCCTGCGCGAGACCCTCCGCTGGACCCATAAGACGGAATCGTTGAATACCTATCAGGAGAATCCCGATCCAATAACTCTCAAGTCAAGGTTCAAGGTGGAGTACAAGGGCTTCGGCAAGGTTGACCCGTACGCCATGGTGGAGGTACGCAACGTATTCAACGACCCGCTGGTAAACGCCACCTGGAGCACCAGCAGCAAAGCTTACGGGGACTATTCGTTCGGCGGCTACGGAGATACCTACATCAACCGCATCCGCGGCGGCCTGGGGGTGGACTGGAAGCTCAGCAAGCACAGTTCCCTCGGCTTCTACGTCTTCGAAGACTACTGCTACGACAAGAATATCGACGTCTCCAAAGACGGCACCACCCTGCGCTCCCTCACCTGGGACCAGCAACTGAACACCGTGGTGGGATTGGGATACACGTTCTCGTTCTAGAGAGAGTTTGCGGCTATTCCATATTTCCGCGATTATAACTACCTTTGTAGCGCTATGAAAAACAACTCTAGACGCTACGCCCCTGGTTTCGTCAACCATTGTTATCAGAATACAGTTAACGGGGGTCTTCTTTTTTATTCGGCCAGCGGTTTTCTGGTCATATTCACTATCATATGTGTTGCCGCACGACGCTATGGCGTTCGCGTTCTCAAGCTATGCCTTATGCCAGACCACATTCACGGCTCCTATATTTCCGACAACCTGAAAGATCTTGCTTCGTTCATCGGATACTATTCCTCAGTGTACGCTAAAGAGTTCAACGGAATCAGCGGCAGGAACGGACAGCTGTTCAACAGGCCTTATGGCAGCGCACCGAAGTTTGGAGACAAAAAGGTCAGAAGCAACTTCATTTACATAGACAACAATCCCGTGGAACGTCATCTTTCAGACAAGGCGGAAGATTACAGATGGAATTTCCTGGCGTATGCCATATCGCAACACCCGTTCTCGGAGCCGATTATTCGGCGAACTGCTTCTGGCTCCTTAAAGAAGGCGATTGGCATGGTTGACGTGCTGCACGGCAAAGGCAGGCATCTTTCCTTCATGGTGCTCCAACGCTGGTTTTCAAAACTCAGCAGAAAAGAGTCGAACCAACTGATCGATTACATCATAACAAAGTATAATGCAATCGATTACGAGGGATCTACCAGCTATTTCGGAAGCTACGGAAACGAGTTGCTCGCCCTTCACTCAACAACCGGGAACGAGTACGATATCAAAGAGCCTTTCGTCGGCAAGAGAGACGA
>JAFZLQ010000012.1 GCA_017551425.1 Bacteroidales bacterium
CACCTCCAAGGAGACGATAGTTATCGAAGGTGTTGAGTATCCTCTTGTGAAGCTTGAGATTTCCAACACTTCTCACCCCTTCTACACCGGCAAGATGAAGATCGTCGATACCGCCGGCCGTGTTGACCAGTTCTATCAGCGTTACAAGTCCCGCAAGAAATAATACTTGCGCCAATATAGGTAATGAGAGACTGACCCGAAGCGGGCCGGTCTCTTTTTTTTATGGATAATTATGCCTAATTTTGGGATTGCAAGCTGATGACCGATATGACCAAACTGCAATACACGCCACCGGAGGCGGATTTCTCATTGTTTGCGTGCTCAGAAATGCTCGCAGGTTCCGGTTTCAACAACGACAACAGCACAGAATACATCGATGAAGAATATGGCGGACTTATTTAAAAGGATATGTGCCGCCTGTGGTGCGGCCATCGTATTGGTTGCCTGCTCCGTGGAGCAGCCGGAAATGCCGGAAGAGGAACAGCCGATCATATTGACCATCAGCTCGCCCGGCACGCGCGCCCTGCTCGGTTCCGACGAGCACGGCCGTTTTGGCCAGTGGGAGACTTCGGACAGGATGGGTACTTTCGTGACCTCCTCAAGCGGCACTAATTACGGTTATTCCGTCATCACTCCTGGAACTCCGGCGTCCGTGGCCGTGTACAGCGGCAACAGCTACAAGAAATTCACCGGCGGGGAAGTGGTGCGCGCATTTTATCCCGCACGCGATGCCGTGGCTTACTCCGAGGTCCCCATGTCCATCCCCGTGGAACAGACCCAGGCTGCGAATGATTTCGACTTCGACGCCATGCCCATGGTGTCCGGGCAATATACGGTTACAGGGACTTCTACAAGTAACACCTATCCTGTTGCAGGAGAGCTGATTATGGCCAACCTCGCTTCCGTGGCCGAATTCCGCATCTTCTCCAGCAACTCTGAGTATTCAGGAGAAAAGGTCACGAAGCTTACCTTCGACGCAAACTCGTCGATCGCCGGCAGTTTCACAAAGGATATCACCAATACGGATCCTTATGACCCTTCCACCCTCACCATCTCCGGCTATTCGGAAACGTCTGTCTCCACATACGTGGCCAGGGCTCCTGCAATGGCCTCTTCGCTGAACGGCGCATATTCCGTGTATATGGTGGTCGCGCCCGGAACCTACGGAGGCAGCATCAAGGTCACCACGGACAAGGCTGTTTACAGCTTCCCGCTTAAGTCCGACCAGACCTTCAGGCGTTCCTCGCTGCGCGCCCTCGGCATCGACCTTGCCACATGCGCGTCCAGGACCCCCATCAGCTTTGCCGGCCAGGTAAGCGTCACCAGGACAATCCAGAGTATCCTTGCCGACATGGGCAAGTCGTCCGTCAGCAACCAGACCGTGGTGAATCCGCTGGTTTTCGACGACGTAGTCACCATATCCACAACCGGATCGGGAGACAACGGAAAGGTTTACGAGGCTTCCTCCACCGGCGCCAACTGGCGTCTCTATACCAAAAATGGCGGCGATATGATCTTCACTGCGGCGGCAGGATATGAACTGCGTTCCATTACCATCACGCATGCCAAGACCGGCACCAGCGCTGCCAATTATGTTTTCGGCGGCCCTGCGTCCGGCACCGCCCAGCCCGTTTCCGGAAGGAGCGTAATCTTCAAGATGATATCCGGAAACATGAAGGTAACGTCGGTTACCGTCTCGTACGTACCCACCGTTGCCAATCCCAAGGTCAACACCGGCGGCGCTTCCAGCATCACTTCCACAACTGCCATCCTTTCGGCTTCCTATGCCGATATAGACGCGTCACGGGCTCCGCAGGGCAAGGGCTTCTACTGGGGTACCTCTCCGACGTCCCTGACAAACGAGCTCTACGACGACGATACGCTTGTAACCGAGTCCTCCGGCTCCTACGGTACGGTGCTCTACGCCCTTCAGCCCAGTACTACCTACTATTATCAGGCGTTCATGACCGTATGGAACGGCAGCGCCTACCAGACTATCACCGGAGACGTGATGACCTTCAAGACCGCCGAACCTACCGCAGCCGTGAATGCATACCTGAGCTGCTACGAGATGCCGGCCGTCACGATCACCAATTCCAGGACCGGCGTCGAGCCTCTCGGCGGTGCCACCTGGTTCGGGTACGACCTGATTACCTCCAGCCAGAAGGTCGCCACGCATACTTATCCGTATGGCAGCAGTACGTACAGGAACTACACAACCTGCATGGACCAGAACAAGCGTTGCCCGCTCTGGGTCGCATATCCCATGCATCCGCAGGCTTATCCCGACAATGACGCCGGACGCGGCAGCTGGAGCAACGGCGGTTACGATCCCGCGTTCCCGGTTTCCTGGCAGTCAAGCGGTTCTACGGACGATTACAACGAGGGCGAAGGCTATGCGCGCGGCCATCTTTGCGCGTCCCAGGATCGCCAGGCAGGCGACAATCCCAATTACCAGACCTTCTATTACACCAACCAGGCGCCCCAGAGGCAGAACAGCTTCAACAGCGGCGTGTGGAGCGATCTCGAGACCGCGGTGCGGTCCAAGACAAACACCCTGTCTTCCAGCGATACGCTGTATATAGTGTCCGGCACCCTGTTCGAGGACGGCAACATGCACGCGAGCAACGACGGTGGACTGGTCGGGCGCCCCAGCCATTTCTACAAGCTGGTGATGCTCTGCAAATTCAAAAGCTCCGGAGTCATCACTTCCGCAAGCGGTGCCGCATATCTGTACGAAAATGCGCAGCACGTGAACAAGAAGTATTACAACACTGAGTACCAGACCACCATCAACGCCATAGAGCTGCGTACCGGCATAGACTTCTTCGCGAACATTCCAAGTGACATGCAGGAAGCCGCCGAATCCACCTTCAGCAAGATCCTCTACAATACCAACAACCAACCATATTAGTTTGCTGACTTGCGTTTCCGGAGGCGCTCTGCGCCGACCAAGGCATCGATCAGTCTGCAGACAGGATTCTTGCTAGTGTAAAAAAAACAATTCGGAGGCGCTCTGCGCCGACCAAGGCCCCTCCCCGAGGGAGGGGTTGGGGGAGGGGTAACGTGGTAGCGGGGTTACCCGCTACAAAAATAGAGCAGCGCCAAAAACGCTGCTCTATTTTTGTAGTGGGTAGGAGAATCGAACTCCTATTGCGAGATTGAGAATCTCGAGTACTAACCGTTATACGAACCCACCGGTTGGGAGTGCAAAGATAGTGAAGAATTTTTAATCCGCAAATTTTTTTTCACTACCCGCTGAAGTCCACCCCCTCGAAGGCAAGGGAAGGCACAAGTCGCGTGGAGCATTTGCGGTAATCGTCGCCGGCGGCCAGCAGGTTCTTCCACAACTGCAGGAAGTTTCCGGTAATGAGCATTTCGTTAACCGGACGAACGCATTTGCCGTTCTTGAACAGCTGTCCGGAGATTCCGTATGAGAAGTCTCCCGTAGTCATGTTGCAGTTGCCGCCGTTGAAGTCGGTCACCAGTATGCCGTTGCCGCAGATACCCATCAGCTTGTCGCGGTCAAGCCCCGGATATGGCCATGGGGCCACGCGGGCGCGGATTACATCCTCCACGGTAGGGTCGATCTGCATCTTGCCGGCCATATAGGAGTTGACCGAATAACGCTTTATGACGCCGCCCTCTATGACGGGCTCGTCGAAACACGCAACTCCTTCTCCGTCAAACAGTTTGGAGCCGCTCTCGCCAACCCTTCCGGGCTCGTCCAGTATGCTCAGTCCGTCGCAGAAGAGCTTCTGCCCGAGCGTGCCGGCCAGGAAGGAATTGCCCTGCTGGATAGAGTATGCGTTGAGTGCGTTGAGCAGGGGAGTTACGAGTTTGGATGCGGCCTCGGTTGACACTACCATCCTGTACTTTCCGCTTCTGGCTGGCTTTGCGCCCACCTGCCCGAACGCCCGCTCGCAGGCGATGCGTCCGCAGGACGATGCGTCGAAATCTTTCAGGAAAGGCGATGCGGTCCACCAGTAGTCGCTGTATTTCGCGCCTTTGGAATCCTGTACCGTCACCTCCACCCCGTAGTCGAACGAAGTCTCGCAGTGCCGGCATTCAAGGCCCTGGCTGTCAATCACATACGTGTCGTATTCCGAGTCTGAGTATTCGCCTTCCTCGGAGATGAGGCGAGGTCCTTCGCTTCGCTCAGGATGACAAATGGGGCGCTCAGGATGACAAATGGGGCGCTCAGGATGACAAATGGGGCGCTCAGGATGACAAAGGGGGTGCTCAGGATGACAAAGGGGTTGCTCAGGATGACAGGTAACTGCGGCATCCAGCGCCATACGGAGGCGGTCGTCCGGCGTAATGCCGGACCAGGCATCGTCGTAAATTCCCATTTCCTTGCCGTTGACGGCGGTCTTGCAGCAGCGCGCGGCTTCCGGAAGCTTGCGGAAACCGTCAGGGGCAAGCATGCGTACGGTTTCTATAGCCTTTAGGATGAAGTCCTTGAGCGTAGCCTCGTCGAGTTTGTTGATGGAAAAGGTGCCGAAGCGTCCGTCTGCGAAGAGGGCTATGTTCATCGACCTGTCTGCGCAGCGGGTCACGCGGTCCACCGCCCCGTCGAGTGTGGCGACTATGTCTTCCGTGCTCTTGGTGAGCGTGATGCGCACCGCGTCCGCACCTGCCTCCATGGTAAAGCCCAGGCTTTCCCGGGCGAGGCGTATTTCTTCTGATGTAATCATTCTCCTCCTACTGTTAATCCTCCGATCAGCACGCTGGGGATGCCGCAGGACACGGCGACGCTCTGCTCCTTGCCGCAGGTCCAGGTGCCGTTGTCTATCTGCAGGTCTCCGGCCACGGCCTGGATGTCGGCCAGGGCGCGCGGGCCGTTGCCTATTATGTTGATGTCCTTGACTGGCATCGTGAGCCGCCCGTTCTCTATGAGGTAGCCGCGGTTTACGTAGAATGTGAAGTCGCCCTCGCCGATCTTTACCTCGCCGTTGGCGAACTTGTCAACATAGATTCCCTTGCGCACCGAGGCGATGAGGTCCTGGAGCGTGCCGCCGCTGCCGTTCTCCATGTAGGTGGTACGCATGCGCGGGATGGGGTTGTAGCGGAAAGACTCGCGCCTGCCGTTGCCGGTGGGGGCTACGCCGTAGTAATCTGCACTGATACGGTCGTGCAGGTAGGAAGTGAGCACGCCGTCGGTTACCATGTATGTCTTCTGGCCGGGTACGCCCTCGTCGTCGTAACGTATGGACCCGCGGCATGCCGGAATGGTGCCGTCGTCTACAATGTTGATGCCGGCGGGGCATATCCGCTGTCCCATGCGGTCGCTGAACACCGATTGTCCCTTGCGGTTGAAATCGGCCTCGAACGCATGTCCCATGGCCTCGTGCAGCAGGATTCCGGATGCGCCTGCGGCCATGACCACGGGCATTTTGCCGCCTTTGGGACGGCGTGCGGCAAAGCTGTCGTCGAGCCCGCTGACGGCTTCTTCCGCAAGCTCCGCAACCAGCCTGTCGTCAAACATCTCGCTGCCGCAGCGGAAACTGCGGGAGACATTCCGCTGCTCGGTCTTGCCGCCGCTGGCGAAGATGCATGTCACGGTTACGTTGCCGAGGGGACGGAAATCGGTGGTGAGCTGGTCCAGGGAGTTGTACATGAGAATCTCGTCGGTGCTCCAGGAGAGCATGGCGATAACCTTGAGAGTGCGGCTTTCGCGCTGGCGTATGGCCTGCTCGAGCTTCTCCAGCCATGCGGCGAGGGCTTTCTTGTCTGCGTCCGCCCAGTCGCGGGCCATAGGATAGATATCCGGGGGCACGGGAGCCGCGGGAGTGACGCGGGCAGTACCGCCGTTGCCGGAGATGGACGCGGCGGCGCGGGCTGCGGCATGGAGGGACGGCAGGTCCGTGGACTCGCTGTAGGCGTACCCGGTCTTGTCTCCGTCGAGCACGCGGACTCCGCATCCGTAGTCGAAGTGGAAGCCGCCGGAGGCGACGGCGCCGTCGCGAAGCAGAAGGTCGTTATAGACGGTCTGCTCGAAGTAAAGGTCGCACCAGCCTCCGCCTTTCAGGCCTTCCGCCACGATTGAACGCAGCTGGGGCAGGGTTACGCCGAATGTATCAAGACTGTCCTTCTTCATTGGCAAGCGCGGTTATCTTGTCGAATTTTTCCTGCTCCCTGATGACCAGACGGCCGCTGCTGCCTTCTGCGATGAGGCTGAAGGGACTGGAGGTGTTGTCCACCATGATCCAGCGGTCGCACAGGGGCATGTAGGTGTTGAACAGGTATTTGAGCCCCATGCGGTAGCGCCTGCGCAGGACTTCCTCGCTGATGTGGTGGCCTCCGTGGTTCACGCGGTCACGCACGCGCTGAATCGCGATTTCCGGCGACTGCACCCACAGGTACAGTATGGTGACTGTATATCCGCGCTCGCGCGCGTCTTTTATAATGGATACGAGCGAGCGGGTGGCGAGGGTGGTCTCTATGCTGAAATCGGTGCCCTGGTCGAGCAGGAACTTGATGCGCATGAGCATGAAGCGGCTGGCGGATACCGATGCGGAAGACGGGTCGAAGGGCGAAAGGCTCTTGGCGAATTCGTCCGAGTTGACGAACTCGTGGCAATCCAGGATCTCCGGCAGCATGGTATAGGACGCCGTTGTCTTTCCGGCGCCGTTGCATCCGCTTAGTATGTAAAGGCGGGGCATCAGTCGTTGCTGTGTGTGACGCCGTAGCCGAAGAGGGCGAAGTCTCCCAGCACCGGGTCGTCCGGCCAGATCTGACGGAACTTGCCGGTAATCTCGAGCGCCGTGCTGAGGTCTTTGGGACGGCGTCTGGTGAGCCCCAGCGCCTTGGCCTGGCCGTAAACGTGGACGTCCAGGGGGATGATCAGGTCTGCGGGCTTCACATGTTTCCAGAGGCCGAGATCCACCTTGCCGTCGTTGCGCACCATCCAGCGGCGCATCAGGTTGATTTTCTTGTCCGGAGCGCGGGGGTCTTCCTTGCGGCGGAAGACAATGGAACGTATCTCCTTGGCGCTCAGGCTTTCAAGGCTGTCGTGCCAGGAGTACCACTCGCGCAGGCGGCCGCAGATTCCTGCAATCTCGCTCCATTTGACGGTACGGTGCAGGGAGGTCTCGTCCGAGCGGTAGTCTCCGGACATCACGTAGTCGTACGGCTGCCATTCCATCTGTTCGAAGAGGCGTTCGCAGTCGCGTATGATCATTGCCCTGCGCCCCCATGCCAGATGGGAGGCGAAGACTGCGGCGATTTCCACATCCTGAAGCGAGGCCCCGCGGTTCACGAACTCGCGGGGGAACGCTATGGGATCCTCTGCGAAGTACTTGGGCTGGTTGTATTCATCGGCCCATTCCTTCAGAAGGTCTATCGTCTGTTGCTTCATCAGTCTGCGGTTGCGGCCTCAAGCTTGCGGAGCATGGAGAACATCACCAGACCGGAGATGACGCAGAGAGCCATCAGCACGCACCAGTTGACCCACAGGGGAACGTTGTTCCACATCATGGACGGGATGGAGCTGAGATAGTTGCCCACGGCCGTTGCGGCGAACCAGAGACCCATCATGAGGCCCTTGTACTTGGGCGGGGCGACCTTGGATACGAAGGAGATGCCCATGGGGGAGAGGAGCAGCTCTGCGAAGGTCAGCACCAGGTAGGTGGAGATGAGGTAGGTGGGAACCACGGGGTCTGGTGAGACGCCGCCCACGCTGACGAGTTCGGACGGAGCGGGCTGGCCCTTGGACGCTGCCAGCATGATGAGGTAGCCGAGGGCGGCGACGAACATGCCGAGACCTATCTTGCGGGGTGCGGAAGGCTCCTTGCCCTTCTTGGCGAGGGCGCCGAACAGGGCCATGGAGATAGGCGTGAGGGCTACAACGAAGAACGGGTTGAACTGCTGGAACTGCTGGGGCAGGATGCTGATCTCGGGAGCCATTCCCTTGTACAGGAGATATGCGCCCACCCACAGGGCTACGGTAACGACGCAGCTG